>CAYJTW010000026.1:4770-11889 GCA_964373225.1 uncultured Candidatus Peribacteria bacterium | reverse complement strand
AGCTCGACGTCTTGGAATCCTTGTTTGGCGATTACCAGCAATGCCTTTTTCATGCAGCATCTGGAACGTCATACACAATATCACCAACCCATGAATTTGGATCGATTGGAGTGTCTGGCTTCCGGGAAAAATCGAGAGCAGTTTTGCATGCCGGGCAGGAAGCTACATGACTGCTGATTTTCTGAACCGCACTCGTGTCCAAGACCCCCTTACTCCCATCCGCTGACGGAGGTCCTATGTAGTCCACAAGATCAGCAACATTTGGACATTTAGTAGTTGACATACGCTCATGATAGGAGCTGGTCACTACGTGTCAATTGAATTCCTCAGAACCTGCGGGTGGTTGCTGTGCTTCGGGAATACCTGCTGCTGCGAGCATATCCCTTTGTCCCAAGCGACGAAATGCAGCAATGCGCTGCGTGCACTGCGGACATTGCAATAGATGAGTTTCGAGAGTCACGTCAGTTCCTTTGGGCTTGCCCGCATAGTCAATCAAATCTGCCAATAGAGGACATGCCGTTGAATCTGTCTCAGTGACCATACGGAGGGAAATGAAATATCTGAAATCCTCACTCGATCTTCCCCTTCCTATGAATATCCCTCTGCTTCGCCGCTTCTTCTTTCGTCAATTCGGTGAGCGCGAGACCGCCTGACCGGACTTCCTCGGAACTGCCGGGAACGAACACCTGCCCCGCACCTTTCATCACTTCATCGGACATTTTCTTCTCTCCGCTGCCCGCAGGGGAAACTGTTTCGACAATGACTGCCTCTGCGGTCTGCGACCCCGTTCCACGAAGCCTGCCGAGCGCCATCATCGCCGTCTGCGCGTTGACGAGCTTGTTGCGTGTGCCGAAGCGCTTGCTGAGGATGTTCTTGACCCCCGCCTGATCCAGAATCACGCGCAGCGCCCCTCCCGCGATCAGTCCCGTTCCGGGCTTGGCTGGGAGCAGACGAATACGCGCGGCTTTGAATTTGAGCTCAACGGAGTGCGGGATGGTATCTTTGAAAATCGGCACGCGGATCATCGCGCGCTTGGCAGCCGCAGAGGCCTTTTTCACCGCAGCCTGCACCTCCGTCGCCTTGCCCGTTCCAAGCCCGACTTTGCCCTTCTTGTTGCCGACCACGACAATCGCGCGGAAGCGCATGCGGCGGCCGCCCTTCACCACGCGCGTGACGCGGTCGACGCTCAGTGTGGCCTCCGAGTATTCACTCGGTTCGCGTTGCCTTCGGTGGCTTCCGCCTTTGCGGTCGGGTCGGGAGGTTTTGGCGGTCATACGGCTTTTTTGAGAGTACCAGCTGGTGGAGTAACCGGAGAGATACTGTCCAGAAATTTTCTATACCAGGCATTTGTTTGCTCAACAGGAGGAACAGGATAGACGTGATGACCCACGGAATCTATAGAGAGTTCGACGTCATCCTGAACGGGTAGACCGGCTGCTGGAACAGAGAGAGTTGCTTCTGGTGAAGACATACAAATTAGGAGGAAATAATAATCAAAATTGGAGACCACCTGCGCGCGCAGCATCAGCTAATTCTTTGATTCTTCCGTGGTACTTGTACGGCCCGCGGTCAAAGACGACGGCGGTCACTTTAGCGTCTTTGGCTTTCTTCGCAATGAGTGTGCCGACCTTCTTGGCACCCTCTTTCGTGAGCTTGGCCTTCGCTTCGAGTGATGATGACGCCGCGAGCGTCTTGCCAGCGCAGTCATCGAACAACTGCACGCGAATGGCTTTGAGCGAGCGGTGCACCGACATGCGCGGGCGCTCGTGCGTTCCGCGGATCTTGGCGCGCACTCTGCGCAGTCTTGCTTGCCGGAGTTGGGACTTCGTAGGACGGGACATTGATGAGAGGAATCATTGAGGGGTACTCGCCCTTCTCCCCGCGGGAGAAGGTGGCGCCGCAGCGCCGGATGAGGGGCAGAAAATGAAGCTTACAGAAAAGTAAAAGCTAAACAAAAGGTTATGCTGCAGCCTTCGTCACAGCCGCCTTCCCCGGTTTCCGTCGGACATTTTCACCAAAATACCGCACGCCCTTCCCCTTGTAAGGCTCGGGGGGACGGAGAGAGCGAAGATCCGACGCGACTTGCCCGACGAGCTGTTTGTCGATGCCGCGGAAGATGACGATATTCTTGTTCTTCTCATCCTGCGCGACGTCGATCCCGGCAGGAACAGCGAAGGTGACGGGGTGAGAATGACCGAGGTTGAGTTGGAGCGCCTGGACTTTACCCCGAGCGGAGTCGAGGGGCTTGATCTGCGCCTTGTACCCGACGCCGATGATCTCGAGTTTCTTTTCGTAGCCGGTGCTGACGCCGATCGTCATATTGACGATCAGCATCCGGGTGAGACCGTGGCGTGCGCGAGCATCGCGACTGTCGTCTTTGCGCGTGACCTTCGCTTCGCTCCCCTCCACGCTGACGGAGACTTCGGGAAGGAGCGTGTATGTCAGTTCCCCTTTTGCCCCTTTAACATGAACAACACCGGACTTCACCTCGACACTGACGCCGGACGGGATTGCCACTGGTTTTGCACCGATTCTAGACATTGTGAGTAGGGGCGCCTCGTGAGGCGCCCTGGGTGAGGGGATTATGAAATAGTACAAAGGACTTCACCTCCAACCTTCTGTTTCCGTGCCTCTTTATCCGTGAGGAGGCCTTTGCTGGTGGTGAGTATGGCGGCGCCGAAGCCCTGCAGAACCGGCTTCATATCCACCGAAGCGGAGTACGCGCGGCGGCCGGGCGTACTGATGCGCTTGAGTTGCAGGGGGGGCTTGTCGGCATTGAAGGTGACTTCGAGATCCTGCTTGGGCTCGTCGCCGATAACGGCCACATCGGCGATCCATCCGTCTCTCTTGAGGAGCTCGAGGAGTTGCTGCTTGATCTTGCTCCACGGCGCGCGACACGTGGCTCTGCGCGCGTGCTGCGCGTTGCGCATGCGAGTGAGGAGATCTCCGATGGGGTCGTTGACGATGGTCATAGCAGAGAGTTTGGACAGCGCACCCATCCTTGGGTGCGGTGAGGAGGTTACCAGGAAGATTTCGTGACGCCCGGAATCTGCCCCGTCATCGCGAGTTCGCGGAAACAGATGCGGCACATGGCGAAGAAACGCATGTACCCGTGGCGCCGTCCGCAGAGTTTGCAGCGGTTATAGACACGCGTCGAGTACGCGTGCTTTTTTCCGGCACGCTTATCTTTGAGATACGCGTCGAGACGGCGTTGCTGGCTGAGGACGAGGGATAGACGGGCCATAGTGGAGATTGATAACGGGGATGTAGGGGCGCCTCGTGAGGCGCCCTGGGGCTACGATTTCAGAGGGACAGTATCATCGGTTTTGGCTTCAGAATCAACCTTCTGTTTGGGATTTGGTTTTTGGGATTTGGTGCTTGCCGGAGCGGAACGCTCCGGCTGAAACGGCATCTGCATCTGCTTGAGGAGCGCGCGGCCGTAGTCATCGCGGCCGGCGGTCGTCGTGATCTGAATTTGCATGCCGAAGATCTTCGTCGCATCGGCGGAAGGGACTTCGGGGAAGATTGTGTGATCGCGGAGACCGATCGCGTAGTTACCCCGCCCGTCGAGTTTGCCCGGGAGACCGCGGAAGTCGCGGATGCGCGGGAGCACGTAGCTGATCAGGCGGTCGAGAAACTCCTCCATGCGTTGGCCGCGCAGCGTGACCATGGCGCCGACCACGAGCCCTTCGCGGGTCTTGAAGTTGGCGATGGCGATGCGCGCGGTGCGCAATATCGGCTTCTGCCCCGTGATGCGCTTGAGGATATCAACGATGTACTCATGCATTTCCTTGCTGTCCATCTTCGTCTTGTTGATACCGACGTTCACGATCACCTTCTTAAGTTTCGGAAGCGCGTGCACATTGGTGACACTCAGCTCTTTCTTGAGAGCCTCGGCAATCGGTCCGCGGAGCCGTTGGTGGAGGGAGTCGTATTTCGTCATTGATAGGTGAGGATTGTAGGGGCGCTCCGGTGGAGCGCCCTGGGTGAGGGCAGAAAACTAAGAACCTCTACCGCCGGAACGGTGAACCTGCGACTGCTGGTCGGGAACCGTGTGATCCTGCTTCATGTGAGCGCCTTCTTTTACTTCCGACTGTTCCTCGAGTGCATGGGAACCGAAGCCCATCTTCTTCCAAAATGGTGACTTCTTTGCGGGAGTTTGCGAGATGCCTTTTGTCTCTTTTGACTCTTTTGTATCCTTTGCCTCTTTCACCTTGGTCTCCTCGATACCCTTCTTCTTCACTTCCTTCTTGGGCTTCACCGCCTTCACTTCCTCCCCGCTGATTCTGCTGACGCGGGTTTTCTTGCCCTTCTCATCGAGCTTGTAGCCGATGCGGGCGGGCTTGCCGGTCTTGGGATCGAAGATCATCACGTTGCTGGCCGAGAGCGACGCCTCGTATTTGAGGATGCGACCGACCTGCTGGAAGGTCTTTTTGATATGGCGCGTGCGGATATTGACCCCGCCCACGACCACGCGATGCTCTTGCGAGAGAACGCGGAGGATCGTTCCGGTCCTGCCTTTATCTTTGCCGCTGATAACCAGCACGGTGTCACCTGTGTGAAGCTTCATACAATGAGGGAGGCAGCTCCCTCTCCTGCCAGCGCGGGAGAGGGCGGGGGGTGAGGGGGTTAGAGAACATCCGGAGCTTGAGAGATAATTTTCTGGTATCCCTTGGAGCGAAGTTCACGCGCGACCGGCCCGAAGACGCGCGTGCCCTTGGGCATACCATCCTTCTGGATGATCACGCAGGCGTTGTCATCAAAGCGGACAGCGCTGCCGTCTTTGCGACGCGTCATGTTGCGGGTGCGCACCACCACCGCAGTTTCGATGGTTTTTTTGCGGACAGTTCCGCGCGGGGCAGCCTCTTTGATGACAACAATGATCACGTCGCCGACGCCCGCGTACCGGCGCCTGCTGGACCCAAGCACACGGATGCACATAGCGGTCTTGCCACCTGTATTATCCGCAACTGTGAGCATGGATTGCTGTTGGATCATGCGGAGGGGGAGGACTTGGAATCATCACTCTTTTTTTTGCGCTGGCTCTCTTGCATCGTTTCCGTTACAGCGGATTCTTCCTGCAGGTCGCTGACACGCGGCGCTCTCTTGATGACTTCGGTGATCTTGAAGCACTTGCGCTTGCTGAGCGGCCGACATTCCGTGATGAGCACCGTGTCGCCGACGCCGATATCTTTCACTCCTTTGGTATCGGCCAGGAATTTCTTACTGACGCGGTACCGCTTGCGGTAGAGCGGATGGAACACGGAGCGATGAACGGTCACCGTGACGGTGTCGGTCATTTTCGTGGCGGTGATGGTGCCAATTTTCGTGCGCATACATCAGTGAGTGTAGGGGCGTAGCACCGCTACGCCCGGGATTGGGCAGAACGTGTAGAAGTTTTTCGGGCCGGAACTCTAGCAGGTTTTGGCTTCTGCTTCAACGCATCCTCTTTACCGTCTTTGCCCTCTTTACCCTCTCTCGCCTTCTCCGTGAGAACCGTCATCATCCTCGCCAGCTGTCTTTTCTCTCTGCGGTACTTCGCCGTGTCTTTCTCCGTATTCATCGTGATCTGCAGGCGCATCTTTTGCACGTGCGTCTGGTGCGAGCGGATCTCCTTGCGGAGATCTCCAATCTGCATCGTGCGCAATTCAGTGATAGTAATGACGGAAGTCATGAGAGGATGATGGGAAGTAGCTCGGCTTGCCCCGCGTAGCCCCTCACCTCAGCAGAGGTGAGTGGGCGAAGTGGGGTGATGGTGATGGAACTGGACATAGATGATAAACGGATGTTGGGGCGACCCGGTGGGTCGCCCGTCTGATTACGCGCGCAATCGCACGATGATCTTCGTTTTGAAAGGGAGTTTATGCGCGGCCAACCGCAGTGCTTCCCGCGCGATGTCCTCCGGAAGTCCGTCCATCTCAAAAATCATTCTTCCCGGTTTGACGGCGAGCGCGTAGTACTCCACAGATCCTTTGCCCGAGCCCATCGGCACTTCGGCGGCTTTCCTGGTCACGGGTGTATGGGGGAAGACGCGGATCCAGATTTTTCCTCCGCGCTGCGCCTTGTGCGTGAGCGCTCTGCGCGCCGCCTCGATCTGGCGCGCCGTCAGCTCGCCGCCCTCCTGCGCCTTGAGGCCGATACTGCCGAACGCGAGCTGCGCGCCACTGGTCGCCTTGCCGTAGAAGGCTCCGCGACGGCGGTGGTGCTTGCGATGTTTTAATTTCTTCGGTTCTAACATGATAATGGGTGGTAGGGGCGCCTCGTGAGGCGCCCTTTAGGTGCCGGACTGTAGTGAGGCCGACTGCACCTGTTGGATCTTCTTAAACACCATCCCCTTATAGACCCACACCTGGATGCCGATCGTGCCGAATTTCGTGCCTGCGTGGCGGGTGGCATGCTGGATATTTGCGCGTAGCGTCTGGAGGGGGACATTACCGTCTTTGAAGAGATCATCGCGGGCGATTTCGGCGCCGTTGAGGCGGCCTGAGACGGTGATCTTGATGCCGAGAGCGCCGGCCTGCATCCCCTTCTCGATCGCCATTTTGACGGCGCGCCGGTAGGGCATGCGCCGCTCGATTTGCCCCTGGATGGTTTCGGCGATCACTTCCGCGTCGCCGTCCGGGTTACGGAGTTCCTGAATTTCGACGAGGAAGGCGCCGCCAAACTGCCTCTCAAGATCTTTCTTCATGTCTTCGATGGCCGCCCCTCCTTTGCCGATGAGAACACCGGGCTTACTGGTGTGGATCGTCACGGTCACTTTCTTGCCACGGTCGATCTCGATCAGACTGATCCCTGATTCTTTGACCTTGCCGCGGATGTATTTGCGAATGCGCACGTCCTGCAGGAGCAATTCGCTGAATTTTCTGCCCTTGGCAAACCACGTGCTCGGCCACGTATGCGTGATACCGATTCGGAAGCCGTTGGGGTTTACTTTCTGACCCATAAGTTAGGAATTGGAAGAAGCATCTTTTACAGGACTTTTCGGCTTGGGGGAAGCAGCTCCGACCTTTTCTTTCCGACTGGTCCTTGGACTCTTTGGAATCTTCGGACTCTTTTCGTCCCCCGGGAATCCCAACTCCAAACTGACGTGCGACAGAAACTTGCGGTACGGCCTCTGCC
>CAYJTW010000026.1:0-4670 GCA_964373225.1 uncultured Candidatus Peribacteria bacterium | reverse complement strand
GGGAATCCCAACTCCAAACTGACGTGCGACAGAAACTTGCGGTACGGCCTCTGCCGTCCGCGCGCCATCGGCATGCCGCGGCGGTACGCCGTGCCCTGATTAACGATGATTGAACGGATCACCATCGTCTGTGGATCCTGCTTGTCATTGTGCGACGCATTGGCGATGGCGGACCGCAGCAGGAGCTCGACCATCCGCGCGCCCTTCTTATGGGTTTTTCTCAGCGCCTCCATCGCGTCTGGTACCGGGAGACCGCGCACAAGTTGTGCGATCAGGTTGGCTTTCTTGGGAGCGATGCGGGCGGAGTGGAGATAGGCTTTCATGATAGGAAGGAATGTAGGGGCGTAGCACTGCTACGCCCATGAAGATCATTTGGAAGGAGGAGAGGGCGCAGGAGCCGCGCCAGCAACCGGCGCGACCGTGGTCGCCGCCTTGCCGCCGTGGCCCTTGAACTTCGTGGTCCACGCGAACTCGCCGAGCTTGTGGCCGACCATTTGCTCGGTGATGTACACCGGCACAAAGTCCTTGCCGTTATGGACCGCAAATGTGAACCCGACGAACTCCGGCGGGATATCACAGTCACGCGCCCACGTTTTGATGATCTTCTTCTCCTGAGCTTCGATCATTTTCATGACCTTCTTCAGGAGAACCGGATCAACGTAGGGGCCTTTTTTGAGAGATCTTGACATGAGTGGGTGATGGAATGATGGAAATCGTTGGGGCGACCCGGTGGGTCGCCCGTAATGGAAGGAATTATTTCCTCTTCTTCTTATGAACGCGTCTGCGAACGATAAGATCGGAGTTCTTGCGCTTCGAGCGCGTCTTCACGCCCATGGCCTTCTTGCCCCACGGGGTCTTGGGCGCAACGAGACCGATGGACGCGTGTCCTTCGCCTCCTCCGTGCGGGTGATCGACCGCGTTCATGGACTTGCCGAGCACGTGGGGCTTGCGTCCCAGCCACCGCATGCGTCCGGCCTTTCCGTAATTGATGAGGTTATGTTCGGCGTTGCTGACGGTGCCGATCGTCGCGAAACATTCCTTGCGGACCTTGCGGATCTCGCCGCTGGGCAGCTGCAGAATCGCGTGGTCGCCGTCGATGCCGATGAGTGTCGCCGCCGTTCCGGCAGAACGGACGATCTGTCCGCCGCGGCCGATCTGCATTTCGACATTGAAGATGCGGTAACCGATCGGGATGTGCTGGAGCTGCATGCGGTTGCCGAGCCGCACCTTTGTGCGGGGCCCCGAGACGATCTGATCCCCCACTTTCAGACCTTCGGGCGCGAGCACGTAGCGCTTGTCGCCATCGGTGTAATGGAGCAGCGCGATGCGCGATGACCGGTTGGGATCGTACTCGAGCGCGTTGACCGTCGCCGCAATGCCGAACTTGCCGGTCTGGCGGAAATCGATCATGCGGTAGAGTCTCTTGTGACCACCGCCGCGGAAGCGTGAGCTCACTCTTCCCTTATTATCGCGGCCGCTGCTGCGCTGTTTGCCCCACACGAGCGTCTTCTCCGGCTCTTTTTTGGTGAGGCCCGAGAAGTCGGCGATCGTCATCTGACGTCTACCCGGTGTTGTCGGCTTTGGCTTCTTTAGAGGCATGATGAGAATGAATGAGGGAGATCTGAGCCTGTCCCGAGTAGCTCGCCCGAGGCGAGCGTACGAGGGATTGGTTTAGGCTTCTTCAGAGGCATGGGGGGGATGGTAATCGGTGGGGCGGTCCCCCTCTCCCCGCGGGAGAGGGGCGGAGGGGTGAGGGGCCGGGGTGAGGAGATTAAGAAGAAATCGTCTGGAAAGCAG
This sequence comes from uncultured Candidatus Peribacteria bacterium, assembly GCA_964373225.1. Taxonomy (GTDB): domain Bacteria; phylum Patescibacteriota; class Gracilibacteria; order Peribacterales; family Peribacteraceae; genus JABFSS01. Next base: position 2,873 of record CAYJTW010000026.1, on the reverse strand, counting down.
AAATATCCAACGCTTTGCTTTTCGGCGCAAGCGTCACCATCGCTTTCTTGAACGCGTGCCGCTTCTCCATGATTTTTCCGGCGCCGAGGGTACGGCGCTTCGCCTGGGTCTTGATGATGCGAACGGCCGTCACATCGACGTTGTAGAAGGTCTTGAGGGAATTCTTCACGTCAATCTTGGTCGCCCACGGGGCGATCTCGAGCGTGTAGGTGTGTTTGCCCTCCTGCGCCTTGAGGCGCTCGGCTTTCTCCGTGACCACGGGGCCGATGATGACTCTGGAGAGATCCATAGTGATGCTTACGTAGCGGGAGTCCCACGGCTTTTTAAGCCGTGGTGGGAAGAGAAAACTTTCACGGCACGTTCAATCGCGTCGCCGACGAAGATGATCGATTTCGACAGCAGAACGTCCTCGGGATTCAGGTACGCGGCGGTGATCACTTTGATGCGGGGAATATTGCGCGACGACATCCAGAGCGCATTGTGCTTCTCGGGAAGGACAAAGAGGATGCGGCGCCCCACTTGGACGGGGAGTTTCTGGAGCAGGCCGTGGAATGCTTTGGTTTTGATGGTCTCGGGGTAATTCTCCAGCCCCATAATCGCGCCTTTCTTCGCTTGCGCCGTCAGGCAGCTGCGCAGCGCCGCATGGCGCATGGCCTTGGGCATGTTCTTGGAAAAGTTGGCGTCACTGCGCGGACCGAAGGTTTTGCCTCCACCCTTGAGAAGCGGTGAGCGGACCGGACCGCGGCGCGCGCGACCCGTCCCCTTTTGCGGAGACACCTTCTTTGTGGATCCACGGACTTCACCGCGATTCTTCACGTGAGCCACGGCGCGGCGGCGGTTGCCCTGCTGGAGCAGAACCATCTGATGCATCAGGTCCATGTTCACCCGGGCACTGAACAACTCCTCCGGGAGATCCAAAGTTCCTTTCTTCGCGCCGGTAGATGAGTAGAGATCAATCTTCATGGTTCTTTTGTGATATACACCCTCGCCCCGTTCGGTCCCGGGACCGGACCTTTCACTGCCAAAATCCCCTTTTCGGCATCGACAGCCATCACCGGGCGACGGTGCAGTGTGACCTGATCGTGTCCCATGTGCCCGGCCATGTGATGACCGGGGAGGATGCGTCCAGGTTGCGTGCGCATACCGACGGATCCCGGCTCGCGCTTAAAGTGACTCCCGTGGCTGCCCGGGCCTCCGCCGAAGTGCCACCTGCGGATGACGCCCTGGAAGCCTTTGCCTTTGGAGACACCTTGAATACACACGAGGTTCTCGGGTGTGAAGATGTCGACGGTCACGTTCTTGCCAGCTTCCATTCCCTCCAATGACTCCATCTTCCACTCCTTTTGATTGGCGTAGCGGACATTCTCTTTTCCCTTGCGGCTCTTCCACGGTTTTGCGCCGACGCCGAGTACGACCGCATCGTAGCCGTCCTTCTCCTTGGTTTTCACCCGGACCACGACGTTCGGCTCGGCCTGCAGGTACGTCACCGGCACAGCCTCTCCCGTGGGCAGGAAGACACGCGACATGCCGAGTTTCTTGGCGATCAGACCAGTCATACAAACGTCCGGAGGTTCTTCTGGCATGGATAGTGACAAGCACCCCACGCTCGAACATCGGAGCTCGCAGAGTGTAGGCATGGCAAAATGGCCTGTCAAATGCCATCGAAAGGCCATTCAATGTGTTTTCCGTTCAAAGCGAACGTAACCATTATTAATCGATTCGATTTCTGACTGCAGAATGCGCAAATCACTATCGCGTTCGTATATAGCCGCCCGGCTTCCCTTAATGACCCTTCGGGCCAGAAGACCAATGCCGAGACCTGTGCCAGCAACACCAAGTCCTGCTGCCAATCCGCGATATTCCTCAGGTATCGCATTCACGAACTTTGCAGCACCTGAGGCAGTACTGCCCACGATGCTGGCCGCGCCCGAAACGATACCGCTCCCGATCGGTGCAACAAGGGAACCCACGGTACCCAGTGGACCAAGGGGTACCGCACCGACTACACCCGTCACCCGCGAACCCACTGCCCCCGCCGTACTCGCAACCGATGAGGATGTCTTTCCCACAAAATTCCATGCAGTGGATAACCAATCAGGCACTCCTCCAACGAGAATACTTCCTGATGCCACTGCCAGTGCACCCGCCCCGAGAAGTGCGGCTCTCTTCGTCCACTTATTGCGAATGAGTTTGCTGAACCAGTTGCGCTGCTCTCCCTCCATACGTTCAGTGAGATACCGTGTAAACTCCGCATTAACCTTTTCTCGCTCGGTAACGCTTCCCCTCGCTTCGCGGAACTTTCGGACGAATCTCCCCGGAATTATGACGTCATTGGGATGCTCGTCCAGACGTATGGCACGATATTCGGGCATATCGCCTGTCGATCTGTTCACCGGGTTTTCACCGGGAGGTGGGGGAACTTCATTGCGGGGAGGATGTGATCTGGGCATGGTTGAGGGGAATTACGCGAACGCAAGGGCATTGGCCATGAGCATCTGGTGACGGATCGTACTCAGGGACGCGGCCGCTTCCAGATCGTCAACAGAGGTTGCGTCGCTCATCGCACTGAAGATGACGGTCGTCAGACCGACTGCGCCGAGGAGGAACAGAATCTGCGGAACCGTGCTCTTGGGAAAATCCTTCTCGGAAATTCCGTCGATCCCCTCGGTCTTCGCTTTCTCCATCATCTTTCCCAACGCGACAGCGGCCTTGGGGGAAATCTGCTTGCTGGCGATATCGAGCCGAACCTGCAGCTGCTCATCCGTCTCCCATGCCGTCCCCGCCTCTTCCTGAACCATGCCGTTCCACGCCTCCCTGAGCTTCGCAGGAAGCTCGTCGTACGCGTCGCGCTCGAGATTGAGGAGGTAGAGAGT
>CAYJTW010000025.1:0-12282 GCA_964373225.1 uncultured Candidatus Peribacteria bacterium | reverse complement strand
CGACCGATGATGCATTTCCAGATGTTTCGGACTCGGATGCGTCCCCGCGACTTCGAGCAGGATCGTCCCGAGAATGAGCAATGCCCCTCCCATGAGGTGGTACCAGAAAATTTCCTCGCGCAGGAGCCAGCTGGCAAAGAGAATGGACGTGATGACCGTGAGGTTGCTCAGCAGAGAGACGACCGTCACGCGGAGGTGGTCCAGCGCTTTGTAGAAGCTGAAGATGTTGAGGAAGCGCGAGATGAAGCCGAATCCGAGCAGTATCGGGAGCATCGCAAGCGGGAAGGCCCGGATTTCGCCGATCAGCGGGTGCCCGATGAATGCCGACAGCACAAAGAAACAGCAGAGTGCGACCGATGCACGGATGAAGAGGATCACGTGCGGGTCGGTGCCGTGCAAGAACTTCCGAAAGATGATGCTGCCGATTGCAAACGAGAGACTCGCGAGGACGAGGAGGGCGTCGCCCGGATAGAACTGCAGTCCTTCCGTGAATCCCCGGAGTGCGATGATCAACACGCCCGCGAGCATGGTGCACACGCAGAGCACGTGTTCCCGGCGGAATTTTTCGCGCAGCACGATGACCGCAAGCACGATGAGAAACACCATTTCCATGTTTCCGAAGAGCGACGCGTTGACCGCCGTGCTCATGCGCAGTCCCGGGAAGAGGAGCAGCGGCGCGATGGTGCCGTTCGTCAGACCGATGCAGACGAGCGGGAGCAGGGACCTGCGTGGCAACCGCATCGTGAGCCGCAGGAGCGGCATGAAGCCGCACGAGAGAATCACGAAGAACAGCATCAGTATTTCGCTCAGGAAGAGGAGCGTGAGCGGCGCAAGCGCCCCCGTGAGAATTTTCGCGAACGCGTTGTACGTTGATGCCGAGAGAATACAGATACCCAGGGCGATCCAGCCGACGGTCTTCGACGTCACGGCTTCCTGCCGCCATTCGACGTAGGGCCACTGCCGGAGAGTGATGTGGATCATAGGAGTAACTGATTGTTATCTGTGTTTGTTCATAGAGTGAGCTCCAAATTTCCTCCCGCCGGTTGCCCTGCTTCGCGTGCTCGTTCTCTCAACAACTCCGAGCATATGGATCTTGTAGAGTCGCATAACTTCTTCGAGATATTTGTCCGTTTCGACACCATGCGATTCTCTGAGCCTCTCCAGTCGTTGCATCTCCAGATCGGAAATTACCGGTTCAAGAGCCGGAAGCATTCCGAGAATGTCTCTCCTGTCTGCAGTGGAAAAAGAGGTTTGCATAGAGTTTTTGGTGTATGTATATTATACACTATTATTGATATTAGTACAATGGTGCCGCCGGCTGGAATCGAACCAGCATGACCCGATAAGAGGTCAGGGGATTTTAAGTCCCCCGTGTCTACCATTTCACCACAGCGGCATAACATGAAGGAGCGATTTACCGAAGGATTCCTCGGGTTAAGTATATCGGGAATTTGTTCATTCGTTTACTTGTTAATTCGTTCCTGGAACGAGTTAACGAATAAACGAGCACGTTTCGAATCTCTGACCCCCTACGTTCAGTCTTAAATGGGAAGCGCTTCGAGCTTGACCTTGGGCGTCACGCCCTTCTCGGCTCGCTGACCCACGGCGAGCGGTTCGCCCGTGAGCGGATTCACTTCCTGCGCGATGACGACGAGGCGGCGTAAGGTGGTTCCGATGGGCGTGCAGGTCATTAACGTCGATATGCGCTTGCCTTCGGGCTGATCGAGCACGGTGATGTCGCCGGGACTCACTTCTTTCGTTTCGGTCACGACGTAGCGGTGACGGTCGCCCTTGTAGTAGACCCAGTACTCGTCGCCGGGCCTCAGTTCCGGGAGTCTCGCGAAGATGGTTTTGTACGCTCCCGGAGCCCACGGGTAGTAGGAGCTGTGACCGGTCACGAAGAAGTTGCCCGCCTGGCCGGGCTTCGCGGTTCCCGGGTAGTGCACCACGCCGTCCTGGAGTGCCGTCTGGATGTCCTCTTCCACCTGTGCCCAATCCTGGCGCAGGAGCGATTCGACCGGCGGCTGTACCAACGGAACGTTGAGCTTAAGTTTCGGAATGAGAATCCGGTTCTCCGGCGGGCCGACGTTTGGCAGGAAACTCAGCAGCTCCCCGCGCTGCCGGGCATCGAGCGACTGCGTCGCCGTCTGCTTGAGCGTTTCGATCATCGCGTTGTCGATCTGTGACTCCGGGGCCTCGATTGTCGGGCTGCTGAGGACCATCGTGATTTTGCTCTGCGTAATCTGCCAGAAGCTGTCGTAATTGAGCGCGACGAAGAGTCCCAGGAAGATCACGGAAAAAGTCCCGCCGAAGCGGATAATATCGAGCAAAAAGAGCGTGCCCCGGCTGTACTGTTTGATCTCGCGCTTGCGTCCGGGGACCCACACCGGCTGCGCCAGGAAATCCCAGACGATCCGGAAAAATTTCACGACGTCTTCCTTTGCCTGTTCAATCAACGGAATGCCGGATGAAATGCTCACCCTGTACTGCCGCGCCCCTTCGCGCACCGCTCCGCGGGTCAGACTTCTCAGTTCCACGATCCGCTCCCGTACATGGACGGAGAGGGGGACTGTTGGTTCACCAGGATCGGTGAATGGCGCAGTGATTGTTTCGACGGCGTGCAGATCGGCCGGCGCGTCTTCCGTGATGATCCATTCGACGATGTCATCGGAATCACGAGTGGTTTCCGTGAGGAACCCCTGCAGAGGCGCACCTTCAATGTTGTCGTCGCGCATCTGCGCATTGTTCATGGACGGAAGAATGATATTCCCGTCGTCGTCGTAGCTGGCCCGATGATCGAAAGGAGGGTTCAGCAAATCCAACAAGTATAGCACAAGATTGGCTACAGAGAAAGAAAAGACGACGAGGGACCGAGATTATTCACAGAATCACCCCTCCACCGACCACTTCCTCGCCCCGATACAACACCAGAGATTGTCCAGGAGCCTGAGGCGGCTGTGGCCGGTCGAAATAGAATGTTCCCTGATCGCTCACGAATCGTATCGTCCCATGCAACCGGTTGCTCAACGATCGCGTGCGGCAGTCAAACGGCGTGGGGGAATCTTCCTCCGGTTTCCACGAGACCCATCGCAGTTCCTTCAACCGGACGGACGCACATTTCTCTTTTCCCTGCTCTTCAACGATCAATTTGTTCCCTTGAGGATCTTTCGCGACGACCTCCAGAGGAATCTTCAGACCGCCGATCTTCAGTCCCCGCCGCTGCCCAATCGTGTACAGAGGCAGACCATCATGCCATCCGACCATCTGGCCATCTCTCCGGACGATCTCTCCGGGTTCCAGTGCGCTTGCCAAATGTCTCTTCAAAAATTCCTGCGGCGACTTTTCGGGGAAGAAGCAGAGGTCTTGGCTCTCGCGATAGTGCTCGTCAAAAGGCACGCCGAAGGCGTGCCCTAATGAAAATACCTCAGATTTCTTCATCGCTCCGAGCGGGAAGATCACGGAACTCAATTGTTGCTGCGACAGTCCATACAGGTAGTAGCTCTGATCCTTCATCGAATCCACTGCCTCGAGGAGCAGGTGACGTTCGGTGCCATCCGGGAGACGTTCGCGGGCCACGCGCGCGTAGTGTCCCGTCGCGAGCTTGTCACATCCAAACTCCCGCATGCAGTCCAGAAGTTTCCCGAACTTGATCGTCTTGTTACACCCGATGCACGGGTTCGGTGAGAGTCCCTGCTTGTATCCCTCCAGGAACGGGTCGACGACGTGGCGCTTGAATTCGTCGCTGAGATCAATCACATGGAGCGAAATGTTCAACTGCTTGGCCACAGTGTGCGTCCGTGCCGCCGACTGCGCGTTGCAGCACTTGCCCGGCAGGATTTCCGCCAGCGCGGGCGCCAGCGGATCGTTCCAGAGGCCGAACCGCACACCGATCAGCTCGTGCCCTTGGCTTGCGAGCAGATGCGCGACGGTCGAGGAGTCGATGCCGCCGGAGAGGGCGATCAAAATCTTCATGACTCCAGTATGAAGGAAGTTTGCATCCATGTCAGCGGAGACGTCGACGTCTCCGCTGACCCGCGAACGCGTACATTCTTCTTCATAATTCCTCATTCTATCCGTCGTACTCTGGTACACTCTCTTCCATGCAATCTCCACTCTCTTCTTTTATCGCCCATGCCCGGTCCAAAGGAATGGACCATCAGACGATCCGCATGTTGCTGCTTTCGGCGGGATGGAAGGAGAAAGATATCGCTGAAGCGCTCGCGTCCGAAACGTTGACGATGCCCGTCCCCCTGCCGCCCGATGTGGGAAGTGCGCGCGACGCCTTCTTCCATTTGCTGAGCTTCACCGCACTCACCTCCACGGTCGTGAGTCTGATATTCCTCACATTCGAATTCCTCAACCGGCTCCTGCCGGATCCCGCGTTCCCGAATTACAACGACGATGTCTCGTCGGTGCGTTGGGAACTCGCAGTCCTGATCGTCTCGTACCCGCTGTATCTCTGGATGTCGCGGCTGCTGCTCAGGGAGTACGCCGCACACCACGAGAAGCTCGCCTCCGGCGTCCGCCGATGGCTCACGTATCTGATTCTCTTCGCGACGGCCTGCACGCTCGTCGGCGATCTGATTGCGTTGATCTACTCGCTGCTGCAGGGCGAAGTCACGCTGCGATTCTTCCTCAAGATCATCACGCTCCTCGTTCTCGCGGGGCTCCCGTTCCGCTACTACCTCTACGGACTGCGCATCGCTCCCGAACGGTTCTCTGTCCACAAGCTGCACATGCGGTACTTCGTCTGCAGCCTCGTGATCGTCCTCGCCACTGTCGTCGGTGCATTCATTGTGACGGGCAGTCCTCTGCGCGGCCGAGCCGAGCGTTTCGACGAGCAGCGGATCAACGATCTCCGGACCATCCAGAGTGAGATCCTCAACATCGCCTGGGGCAATGACCCGCGCGGCATGCCGCGCGCGGTCACAAAGCCGGTCAAGCCGCTCCCGGCGACGCTGGAAGAAGTCGTGCAGAACGCCCAGTACCAGACGCCGAACATCGTCGACCCGCAAACGCAAGTTCCGTACACGTACACGCGCCCCTCCGATTATGCGTTCCAGCTCTGCGCGACCTTCTCCCTTCCGCGCGACCAGCAGTACGACATCTTCTGGAACCACCCGGCGGGCGAAAAGTGCTTCCACTTTGATGTGCTGGAGATGGCGAAATAGCGCACGCCTTCGCTGACGCGTACTTGCAAACAAAAACCCCTTTTATGGAGGGGGATTCGTTACCCACTTGGTGGGTTCCCAGGATTGTCAACCACTCCCAGTATAGAGTCGCTTGCGTGTACCTGTCAAGGAAAAAACGCTATCGTCGAGGTGCCGCTGCGTGGGGGTGACATGGTTGTGTTCCCAGGATTGTCAACCTGTGGAATGGGGGTTCGATTCCCCTCACCTCCACCAGTCAGCGGCACACCGCTATCATTTCTCCATGCTAGAAAAACTTCGACACCTCGCGCGCGAACATGCCGACCTTCAGGCGAAGCTCGGCGACAGTGCCGTGCATGGCGATCACAAGGAGCTTGCGCGGATCGGCAAGCGTATCAAGGAACTCGATCCGCTGATCGATCTCCTGAGGGAATACGATGAAGCGCAGAAGGCTATCAACGAAGCGGAGAAGGTGAAGAACGATCCAGAGCTCAAGGCACTCGCCGAAGAAGACGCAGCAGCAGCGAAGCAGAAACTTCCCGAATTGGAGAAGCGCATGAAGGCATTCTTGGTGCCCAGGGATCCCGACGATGAGAAGAGCGTCATCCTCGAAGTCCGTGCCGGAGCGGGAGGCGATGAAGCCGCGCTGTTCGGCGCCGAACTATTCCGAATGTACCTGCGCTACGCCGAAGCGCAGCGGTGGAACGTTGAACTCATGGACAAATCCGACGCACCTGCGGCGGGCGGCATCAAAGAGGTCTCGTGCAAAATCGAAGGCACGGGTGTCTACGGCAAACTCAAATACGAGTCGGGCGTCCACCGCGTTCAGCGCATTCCATCAACCGAAGCCAAAGGCCGCATCCATACCTCGACGGTCACAGTCGCGATCCTTCCAGAAGCCGAGGAAGTCGACATCGTCATCAATCCCAATGATTTGAAGATCGATACCTACCGCAGCGGCGGCGCCGGCGGACAGAACGTCAACAAGGTCGAGACGGCCGTCCGCATCACACACCTCCCAACCAACACCGTCGTCGCCTGCCAGACCGAGCGCAGTCAGCTCAAGAACAAAACCCTCGCGATGAGTCTGCTGCGCAGTCGCCTCTACGCCGCCAAGCAGGAGAAACTTGCGAAGGAACGCGGGGAGATGCGTTCCGGCCAGATTGGCTCTGGGGATCGCTCGGAAAAAATCCGCACGTACAACTTCCCCCAGGACCGTGTCACCGATCACCGCATCGGCGAGAACTTCAGCAATCTTCCCTCGATCATGGAAGGGAATGCCGGCAAGATTTTCGCAACGTTGAAAGAGAAGGATGAGGAGCAGAAATTGGCTTTGGTGGAGAGGAAATAATTGAGTATAAAATTTGATCACTACGCAACCTCCTCCTTCGCCGGCTCCATCGGCGTGAGCATCGGCGTCATGATGGACGGTGACGCCTGCGTCCCCAAATCGTCGCTCGTCCGTGTTTCCGGCAGAAAGGGGAGGAGCGGCAGCGGGAGGAAACTCGAGAGAATCGCGATCCACATGACGATGTGGAGATTGGAATAATCAGCGGCGAGAGTTTCCGTCGCCGAATGGACGTTGAAGTATGTCGTGAGTGCCGCACCGCCGAGATCACTCACACTGAGCCCGATATTCATCAAACTGGCGAGGGCGGCGAACATCGTCGCTTCGATGCCTTTGGGGCACACGCGCGCGACGAGGACGAGCAGCGGCAGGAAGCCGAGCTCGAAGAGCATGCCGCCGATCAGCGTATCGGCCATGGCGAAGAACTGGGGGCTCACGCCAATCAGGTCATACCACTTGTAGATCAGTCCGATGCTGGGGATCGAAAGAATGACACTCGCGACCATCAGCCAGAAGAAGAGTTTTTTCAGCGGAACGTTCAGGAGCAGTTTGCGGAAGACCACGACGCCGATGATCCCCGTCACGTGGCTGATGAACGCCAGGCGGCCGAAGAATTCCGGCGTGAAGTGGAGTTCATCGATCAAAAAATAATTGAACGCGCCGCCACTCGTGGGCGTCGCACGCCAGATGAACAGGAACGCTGCGCTCCAGAGAAGTCCGGGGTTCAGAGCGCCTGTGAACTGCCTCCAGACTTTCCGGATCGAAAAGTCCGATTCGGGAAGCGGTCCTTCGAGAACCAGCAGCGAAAAGGCTGTGGTGATGAGCGGCAAGGTTCCGGTGATGAAGAACACGTTGCGCGCCCCGATCGCTTCTACAAGGACTCCCGACGCGTACGAGACGGCGATTGCGCCCGCGAGGAGCGCTCCACGGCAGATGCTCTGGAGCCTGCCCGCCTCCTTCTGCGTTTTGCTCTTCTCCGCGACGATCCCGTCGACGATCACGTCCGCCAATGCGAATCCCAGCGCCGATGTGATCGCGGCGAAGGCCGCGCCCCAGAATCCGCTCACCCAGGTTGCCTGCGAAAAATATCCGGCTGCGCCGAGCAGTCCCGCGAGGAACAGATAGGGCTTCCGGCGCAGGCCGAAGACCGGACGAACGTCCGAGATCAACCCGTAGATCGGCTTGATACTCCACGGAATGATCGCGATGGAGCCGAGAAACTGTACCTGCTGGATGCTCAAATGAAGATCATCTTTAAAGTAAAACGTCGTCGCGACCCCCGCGAGGCTCGTCGCCCCCGCGATAAAATATACAAACGGAATCAAGATTCTTGTCAGATCAATGCGCATGAGAAGAAGTGTAAAACAAACAACACACAAAACATACATCCCTCCCCCGTAGGGGGAGGGGCAGGGGTGGGGGGATTATGTGAAGAACAACCGACTACTGTCGCAGACGTCTCATTTCTTCCATCCTCTTTTGAATAAGTTCCCCCGTTCCGATATCGCTTCTAAAACGTACGGGCCCCTCCACTTTTGAACAAATTTCTTGTGCAGTTTTCTCAGCTTCTGCAAGGGTATTTCCGATCCCGACGACTCCGGCAGTCCTCGAGCCTCCAAGGATCATCTTCCCGTCGGTTTCCGTGAGGTCGCCGTAGTAGATCCTGGCGTTCGGTGGAATCTCTCTCGGGAACTTCACCTCCATTCCTTTCTCATCTTTTCGTTCGGGATAGCTCTTCGGGACGATGTACTTGCAGACGGTCGCTTTCTTCTCAAAGCGAACCATGTCCTCCGAGAGTTCTCCAGTGATAATGCCCTGGCAGATCGTGACGAAGTCGGAGGAGAGGAGTGGAAGGATGTTCAACGCTTCGGGGTCGCCGAAGCGCGCATTATATTCGATCACTTTCACGCCGTCCTTTACCGCGATGAATCCGCCGTAGAGAATTCCTTTGTATGGCTCCCTGCATTCTTTGAGAAGTGCCGCGGCAGTGAGCCGGTTGATTTCCGATGCGCGCCGAAGATCAGCATGACTGAGAAAGGGGAGCGAGTGATTCGCATCCGAGTACGTTCCCATGCCGCCGGTGTTCGGTCCCGTATCGCCTTCGTATGCTCTCTTGTGATCCTGGACGGCAGGCATATCGACTGTTTTCATCCTGGAGATGAACGAGAGGAGACTGAACTCCACGCCAATGAGCTTTTCTTCGATCACGACGCGCCCGCATTCGTTTAGACATTCGATCGCGTAATGGATTCCTTCATCGACGTTCTTCAGATGGTCGCCGCTGACCTTCACGCCCTTACCGCCCTTGAGCGCGTCGTACTTGACCACGTAGTTCCCGTTCAATTTTTGATCAATAAATGTATACATATTTCTTTCCTCTTCCACTGGGTCTCCCCGTGATTTTTCCCTGCGCTCAAAGACCATGAATTTCGGTGAAGCGTCGATGCCGTATTTCTCCATCAGATTCCGTGTAAATCCCTTGCTGCTCTCGACTCGTGCGAGAGCTTTTTTCGGTGCAACACTCGGCAGACCGATTTCTTCAAAAACATCCGCGAGCCCCGCGCCAATCGGATCATCCGGTCCGATGACTGCGAAATCCGGCGTGGTTTTTTTCACAACCTCGAGAATGGCGTCAAAATCCATGATGTTCAGTACGTGCATCTCGGTCGCGAGTGCGCGGATGCCCGGATTGTTGTTCGCGCAGACGGAGATGATCTCCGGCTTCTGGGGGCTGCGTGCGAGGGCCTCAGCAATCGCATGACCTCTGGCGCTGGAAGTGACAAGAAGAACTTTCATATGAGCGTCATCGCCTTATACGCCTCACCTTCCTCATCACTGGCCGTGCTCGGGTTCTCCCGCGTGAAGTTCCGCTGATTGCCGATCTTGATCAGCATCTTGCGGTTCACCTCCGGCGTCGGATATTTTCCGGTAAAGCAGCCTTCGCTGAAGTGTTTGATATTCGGGTTTCCGATTTGTATGGCTCTGTGGAGATCCTGAATTTTCGTATAGAAGAGTCCGTCCGCGCCGATGGCTTTTCGGATTTGCTCGATCGAATGGTCGGCGGCGATCAGCTCGCTCGTGGTGGGCAGATCGATGCCGTATGGATCCGGTCCGATAATCGGCGGCGAGGCGGAGGCGAAGTAGACTTTTTTTGCGCCGGCTTTGCGCGCCATCTCGACGATCTTGCGGCTGGTGTTGCCGCGGACGATGGAGTCATCCACGAGCAGGACGTTGTTGTTCTTGAATTCCAGATCGATCGGGTGAAGCTTGAAGTTGAGCGAACGCCTGCGGAGTTCCTGCCCCGGCATGATGAACGTGCGCCCGATGTAGCGGTTCTTGACGAAGCCCTCCCGATAACGGACTTTCAGCTTGTCGGCGAGGCCGGCGGCGGCAGGACGGCCGGTATCGGGGATGGGGATCACCGAATCGATGTGGATGCCGCTCTTCTTGATCTGCTCCGCCAGCGCCTCGCCCATGCGGACGCGCGCTTTGTAGACGTTGACGCCGTCGATGGTGGAATCCGGAGCGGCGAGGTAGACCCACTCAAAGATGCAGGGATTGAGTTCGCCCTTCTTGACGATCGCGGCATGGAGCTTATTGTGACGGTCGATGTACACGACTTCGCCCGGGCGGATGTCGCGGACGAACTCGTAGTCGAGCGCTTTGAAGACCGTGCTCTCGGAGGCGATCATATACTCCTCCTTCATGCCGTACTTGCGCTTCCCGAGCTGCAGCGGACGGATGCCGTGCGGGTCGCGGAAGCCGACAATCCCGTGTCCGCCGATCAGCGCGACGGCAGAGTACGCGCCTTTGCAGCGGCGATAGACCATTTTCACTGCCCGGAAGACGTGCTTGGGCAGCAGCTGCGCGGGGCGCTGCTTGCGCAGGGCCAGCGAGAAGACGTTGAGGAGCACTTCGGAGTCGGACGTCGTATTCAAGTGTCGATAATCCTGTTCGCGGAGTTCCTTGGAGAGCTGGTCGGCGTTGGTCAGGTTGCCGTTATGCGCCAGCGCCATGCCGAACGGCGAATTGACGAAGAACGGTTGCGCTTCAAACTCGCTGGAACATCCGGCGGTGGGATAGCGAACGTGACCGATGCCCATCGGGCCCGTGAGGCGTTCGAGTGAGCGTGTGTGGAACACGTCGCGCACCATGCCGTTGCTCTTCTTCAGGTGGAACTGGTTGTCGTACGTCACGATGCCGGCGGCGTCCTGCCCGCGGTGCTGGAGCACGATGAGTCCGTCATACAGATCCTGGATGACGTCGCGGTAGCCGGAGACGGCGATTATTCCACACATACTTACATGGCAAACATGGCTTTTCCCGGAGAGGGGAAAGCCGAAATGACGGTGGACGGGGTTTCCACAGACACAGTGTACGGAAAATCCGGCTTGAATCAACTCATTCGGCTTCAATTTGTCTCTGCTTCGCCCGCACCGTATTCCTAATCAGGCTCGCCACCGTCAGCGGCCCCACACCGCCCGGAACGGGCGTGATTGCCAATGCGATCTCCTTCACGGACTCAAAATCAACGTCACCAACAAGTCCGTCCTTTATCCTCGTGATGCCGACGTCGATCACGACCGCGCCAAGCTTGACCATGTCTTTGGTGATCAACTTCGGCTTGCCCACCGCGGTGATCAAGATCTCCGCACGCCGCGTGTGGGAGGCGAGGTCTTTCGTGAATGCATGACAAACGGTCACCGTCGCGTTTCTGTTTATGAGCATTACCGCGAGCGGCTTGCCCACCACATTGCTGTGATTGACGATGACGACTTCTTTCCCGGTGACGTCGCCGTAGCCGTAAAAGCCCAGCAGCGCGATGATGCCCGCGGGCGTCGCCGGCGGCAGATGTTCGAATTCCTTCGAGATCAATGTTTTCCCGATGTTGTATGCGGTAAATCCATCCACGTCTTTTTTGGGATCGATCGCGCGCAGGAAGAGCGGAACCTCCGAAGCGAGATGCGCGGGGAGGGGGAGTTGGAGAATGAAGCCCGTCACGTCCGGATCGCTGTTGAGTTTCTCGATCACCACAAAGAGTTCTTCCTTCGTCATGTCGCTTTTGAGATGCACATGCTCATGGCGCATGCCGACCGCGTCGCAGCTCTTCATCTTCTGTTTGATGTAACTTTCACTCGCGGGGTCGTCGCCGACCTGGATGATCACCAGCTTCGGGTCGAGTTTCTTCACGAGTGGCGCGAGTTCTTTGAATATCGCATCGGCGACGTCTTTGCCGGTGAGGAGCGTGGCGGTCATGGCTTCATTGTAGCGGTGACGGCCTCCCAAATCTTGTCTGCTGCGATCTGTTTCCCGCCTGACGTATCGACGACATGGATCTCCGGATGCTCCTTCGCCATGCGTTCGTAACCTGTATGAATCTTCCTCTGCAGATCTTCCCGCTCAAAGATTTCGGTGGATGTGCGCTCCGTGAGGCGCTGCAAAGAGACCTCCATCGGCGGCAAAGTGAAGAGAACGACATCAGGTTGTATAAACTTGTTGTTCAGTTTTTTCAGCTCTGCAACATCCAATCCCTGCGCTTGGGCGTAGACGATTGTCGAATGCCAGTACCGGTCGCAGACGACGAATTTTCCGGCCTTCAATGCCGGTTCCATCACCGTCTTCACATGCCATGCGCGGTCGGAGGTAAAGAGCCGCTGCAATGCCAGCGGATCGATGTCCCCGTTCTTCAAATGCTCTCGAATGTGCTTCCCGATCGGTCCATCGGTCGGCTCTGAGGTCAGCAGAACATCGTGCCCCCCCGCACGCAGTCGATCAGCGAGCAGT
>CAYJTW010000024.1:0-12335 GCA_964373225.1 uncultured Candidatus Peribacteria bacterium | reverse complement strand
TGAGAGCTGGAGATTTATTTTGTAGATTCGTCTGGATCAGTCGCAGCATATTGGGCTCTCCATACCTTCTTACGCCGCCTTCTTCGCCTTCACCTCTTCCCTCGCCACATTGATCTGCAGCGGATACGACTGGTCGCCGATCTGCACCTGCACGGTCGCGTTGCCGACGGATTTGATCGGCTCGGCGATCTGGATCTTGTCGGCAGCAATCGTGATGGCGTGCTCCGTGGAGAGCGCTTCGCTGATCTCCCTGGCGGAGATCGCGGCGTAGAGCTTGTCGGTCTTGGTTCCCTTGCGCGTAAAGTGGACGATCTTTCCCGTCAGCATGCCCGCTGCCTCCAGCTGCACTTTTCGGTCGTTCTCCCGTTCCTCGGCGCGACGCCTGATCTGCTCGGCGTACCGCTTGCGCACCGTCGGGGTCGCAACGAGCGCCTTGTGTTCGGGAAGCAGATGATTGAGCGCGAAACCGTCCCCCACGACGATGATGTCGTTGCGCTTGCCGATGCCGTTGATGTCCTGGAGCAGGAGGAGTTCCATGGGAGGTGGCGTAGCGGCTTCTCGATCGCTCATAGAGCCGAAAAAGTGTACGCGTCTGAAGAGAAGGCGTCAATGCCCGGTGGATGTGACAGGAGTCACCTTGCACGAACAACATATCAAGCGTGCTGTCACTCAAATGCACCCGAACGTGGCTTACAGAAGCGACGGCAGCCAGGAGAAGAACGACCACCACCCAACACCGGGGACAAAGATCCGCTCCTGCTTCACGTACCATTTGTAGAGCGTCAGGAACCGGTCGCTGTGCAGCGAGAGGTCACCGAGTTCCACGCCAAAAATGTCACGGTGATGGGCGAAGATATAGACGGGGGAGTAGAGGAAAATCGCCGGCGCGTCCTGCTTGAAAATCTCCTGGAGGCCCCTGAGCGCACGTTGGCGTTCCCTCTCATCGGTTGTCCTTCGAATCGTCTCGAGCATTCCGTCGGCTTTGAACGATGTGTACTGCGAAAGGTTGTATGCGTCCTGCCGCAGATCTTTGTCCTGCCCCGTGAGGCGCTGCACGCCGCTGCTGTGCCAGTACGGGAAACTATCGAGATTATCGAGGAGCGACTGGCCGAAGAGCAACACGTCGTAATCACGGCGGAGCAGCCGGTCCTGGAATTCCTGGGGGGAGCCTGCAACATCGACGACGACGGAGACGCCCAGTTTCGCCCACTGGCGCTTCACTTCCTGCGCAACGTCACGGTACGTGCGCGGCGCGTCGCTCGTGAGGAGCCTGAGCGTGAGCGGTTCACCTTTTTCGTTGACGCGCACGGTCGGGGGATCGGAGGACGTGCGCATACGCAGCATCCCTTTTTCGGTCACCACCTGGGCGATGGTGATTTTGGGGGGACTCCCGGGCGGTGCGTTCTTCGTTTCCTGATAGAGAGCGACGATGCGCTGTTCTTCAATTGCCCTGTTGTATTCACCGTGGGTTGCCGCGCCGTAGATGTAGAAGGAATCGACGATACGGGAGGGCTTGCCGGCCGTGATCTTGATCAGGTTTTCGCCGGGGAGGATCGCACCGCTGCCCGTGAACATCGGGAGTCCGAGCAGCCACGATCCGCTTTCGGCCAGATGACGCCCGATCTGGACGCCATTGACCTGCGCTTCACGCGGCATCGGCGGAATGGAGCCCGACAGCGTGAGCACGCCGTTCTCCGTGAGCGGAACGACGCGGGGGGGGTGAACGAGGCCCGCACGGTTAGCATCCTCCTGTTCGAGGACCCGCTGCAACCGGTAGCGTTCGGGAAGGTTCCAGCGCGACGCAAGGAGAGCACCCTGCGCGACACCGGGATCGAATTTGTAGCGCCAGTCGGACGTGTCGATTGCAAGAAGCGGTGTGTCGACAATATGCGATTCATGGATGGCGTTGACGATCGCCTGCTTGTCGGTGCCCTGCTGGAGCCCGATGCGAAGTTTCTGGTCCTGCAGCGCGGGACGGTCGAGATTGAAGAAGAGCGCGACATACTGCGGGAGGGTGTAACGGAGCGGCGTGAAGCGTTTGGGCAGGATCGGCTGGCCGTCATCATTGCGCGGCACCAGCCGCACGCCTTCGATATTGCCGACATCCGACAGGAGTGACGAGTAATCGGAGAAAATGCGGAAGACGACACGGTCGAGGCGGTGGACCGGCGGGAGCTGCCGCGCGAAACGTTCGAGTGTCACTTCGGTGCTGAAGTCGGTGCGGACAATCGATTTGACGCGGTAGGGGCCCGCACCGACCGGGGCGTAGCCGAAATCAATTGCCTGATCGATTTTGGACGCCGGAATTCCTTCAAAAGATTTTGCGGGAAGCAGACCCAGCGTCAGGTTGCTCGGAAAGAAGCTGTAGGGCTCCTCGAGCGTATAGCGCACAGTCCGGTCATCAATCTTGTCGACGCGCACGCCGCGGAAGTTTTGTCTGAGCAGCGCATTGGGGAACTGCGGGTCCTGCACGGTTTTGAATGTGAAGAGCACGTCGTCGGCAGTCACGGGATGGGGCTGAGCCTCCGTGGAGTCCTGCCAAAAAAGATTCTCCTTCAGGCGCACGGTGTAGACTTTTGCATCGCTGCCCGCCTTGATCGTCGCGAGATCGTCCTCAATCGCACGCGTGTGGGGGTTGTAGCGAAGAAGGCCCGAAAACACGAGCGAGACGATATCGTGATTCACATCATTTTGGACGATGAACCAGGGATTGAGCGGCTGCAGCTCGCCGACGGTGCCTTCGATGTACGTCCCCCCGCTCGCGGGCACAAGAACGGTATTGCGAAGATAGAAGAGCCGCAGCAGGCCCGCTCCGCTGAGCAGAAGAAGCGTAACGAGCACGGAGAGGATCCACCTCTCGGGCCGCGACATCGCGGAGAGGAGTTGCAGAAAGCGGCGCATCAGGAGCTTAAGAAGGGAGGTACCACAGCAGAACCGCGATACCGAAGAAGACGATCGCGAGGATGATCGTCAGTTTGTAGATGACTTTTTCGGCGCCCCTGCGCTGCACGTACACCGCTCCACTCCCGCCGAAGGTCTGTGTGAGCCCCGACACCCGGTGCTGGAGGAGAATGCAGAGCGACAACAGCACCGCAACAACGGATTCGATGATGAGGAACGCGTTGGTCATAGCTGAGAGATTCTAGAGAAATATTCGCTTTTGAGCAATGGGCCCTTCGACTCGCCATCGGGCTCGCTCAGGGTCATTCGATTCGGCAAGACGTGGCCCGAGCACCGAAGGTGCGAGGACCATGAGCGAGGCCCGCAGGGCCGAGTCGAATGGTGGGCGGTACAGGGGTCGAACCTGTGACCTACCGGGTGTAAACCGGCCGCTCTGACCACTGAGCTAACCGCCCGCGACAGTCTAAAGCATACAGCCTGGAACCCCTTCATCTCTTCATCTACCCCACAGTACATTCCCGAATTTCCTATACCATGTATTGCAGGGAATGCCGGATTTCAGTATTTTCATCTACGCTTATGCGCACATTAGCTTCCGTCGTCTGCCTTGTCCTTCTGCTCACACCCATCTCAACGTTTGCGGTCGGCAAACGTCCAATCGGCGCCACGCGCAGCATGTCGCGCGGATCAACGACCGGCATCTTCGTCGACAAGCAGATCTGGCTCCCGGGCAGCTGGACGGTCAATCAGGGCGTCGACAGGGTATCGTTCCGTAAAAAGCATGCCGATGGCGTCCACGAGAGCCTCGTCCGCATCGAGATGATGCCCCGCGATCAATGCGCGTACGGCCTCGTCCGGATGCGGGCGCTCAAAGCATGGGGGGGCAACGGTCTGGAACAATCGCAGGGACGCATCGAGCCGGTCAGCTTCGGCACGAGCAAATACAGGGGATACTCCTGGATGGAACCCTCCACGTGGGGAGGGGATCGCCACTGGTGCGTCGCGCAGGATCTGAAGAACGCGATGGATTTGACCGCAACTGCCGGAGATGAAGCACTGATCACGTTCATCAAGAATGACCTGCTGCTCCAGCTGGCCGTCCGCAGAGGTCGCTCGGTGTTGCCGTGGCCCGCGGCATCGGAGCATTCGTCATCGGCCCTTCGCTGACGCTCAGGGTGACACGTCAGCGTCAGAATGACTGTCATGGTGAGCGTAGTCGAACCACTAGCCCTGCAGCGCTCCGAAGATTTCCTGCATCAGCGTGACGATGGTGGAGAAATTCAGTTCGAACGGAATATCGAGAAGTTTGCTGATCCACGACACCGCAAAGAACGCGATGAAGGTGACGAACAAGCCGATGATGGCGAAGCGGATTGTGTGGACGGCTTTCTTGATTTTCTCCTCGTTTCCTGCGGAGAGGATAAAGGTGATGCCCCCGACAATAATGAAGACGAGGCATAGCAGCGACGCGGCGATGAGCGCGAGCGCGATGAACGTGGCAAAAATATCGATGACGCTGCCGTTTTCGAGAAGTTCGCGGATCATACGGAGATGGGGGAATGGAGAGAACCCTCGGGCTCGAGGATCTTGATATTGATACGCTGGTTGCTGTTGCCGCCGATCACGCGGATCAATGTGCGCAGGGCCTTGACCGTCTGTCCGCCCTTCCCGATGAGCTTGCCCATATCGCGCTCGCTGACCTGCACGGTGAGAAGGATGCCGAGGTCGTCAATCCTGCCCTCAACTTTCAGCTGGTCGTGGTCGTCGACCAAGGAATCGAGGATAAATTGCAGGAAATCCAGGCCTGGAATGGCATTCGTCGTCTCAGTCATCACGCGCGAAGCCTACGCTCCTCACCGGAAAGCCGCAACCTGCCGATTACGCTGCTGTTGCCTCCTCCGCTTTCGGCTCCTCTTTCACTTCTGGTGCCGCTTCTGCCACAGGAGCAGTCGCTTCGACTGCAGGAGCTGCCGCCTGCTTGCCCGCCGTAGCCTCGACGGAGGCGGATTCCTTCTTCGATTTCCTCTTCGCATACGTACGGATGAATTTGTCCATGCCGTCCATGCCAGCCTTCCTGAGCAGCCGCGCGACGGTATCGCTCGGCGTCGCGCCTTTGTCGATCCACTGCTTGATCTTCTCCGCGGCGTGCTCGAACACGGAGGGATTGCGCGCGGGGAGATAGTGCCCGACGATCTCGAGGTACTTTCCCTTCACCGGGCGCGCTTTCTCTGCAACCACCAAACGGTAGGTCGGGAGGTTCTCTCTGCCGGTGCGCTGGAGGCGGATGACGAGCATTGACGCGGAATTGTACCAAGAATGATGGCTACCGCAAGGGATCCTTGACGGACCAAATAGCTCGCTAATTCGTTAACTGGTTAATTCGTCTGACGTTTCACGAGTTAACGAATTAACGAGTTAACGTGTCCTTATCATCCTCACCTCCCGTACCGTGCACCCCTTACATTCACGCATGAGGAATTCCTTCAGGCTTGGCAAGAGCGGCATGCACTCCTGCGCCGCGATCGGATGGGTTGCCGAAATCGTCAGAACACCGTCTTTAAGACTCTCGACATGGAGTTGCGCAATGCAGTGGGGGAGCGCGGCTCGCAGCCAGTCGTGCGCGCGATGGGTCGCCATCGCCGCCATCGCATGCCCGTGCAGACCACGGCGGTGGAGGACCTTTGGGAGGATGGAGGAGAGGGAGTCCATACGGGCATTGTAGGAGCTTTGCATGCAAAGCCCCTACATAATTTTCTGAAAAACATTGAACGTTTCCTCCGCCACCTCTCCCCACGTCCTCATCTTCTCCATGTCCGGGGGCTCTGGCGGATCGCGCAGCGCATCAGCAATGTCCTCAATCGTCGGTTCCACAATCATCGATCCTTCCGGAGCAATTTCGGGTAGCGAACCGGTGTTTGCCACAATCACCGGACAGCCGGACGCCTGCGCTTCGAGCACCGGGAGTCCGAAGCCTTCGTAGAGGGACGCAGTCACGAACGCGACGGCAAAGTAGTAGAGACACGAGAGATCGGCGGCGGGGACGTCGGTGATGACGCGGACGCCGTCTGCCAGTTGCAGTGCCTGGACCTCATCACCGGTGACGACGAGGACAAGTTCCGTCTCCGTGGTGCCGAGCGATCGATAGGCGTCGACCAGCATCTGCACGTTCTTGTGCTGTTTCGCATTGCCGACGTAGAGGAAGAACGGTTTTCCCAATGCGTATTTTTTGAGAACCGGTCCACACGCGGAAGCGGACTTGCGGATGAACTCGGGTGACGCTGCTTCGTGGATCACGGTGATCTTCTTTTTCGCATTCTTCCCATACGTCTTCACGATCTCCTCGGCAGTGAACCTGCTCACCGCGATCAGCGCACTGGCCTTGTTCACCGTATGACGCATGACCATCTTGTAGGCCCTCTGCCTGATGCCTGATGCCTGATTGGGGAAGCGATGCAGAATCAGATCGTGGATTGTCGCGACAAACGGCACGGGACAGATCAGAGGGACGTTGAAGTGGGGGGAGAAGAGGAGATCAATCCGGGAGCGCTTGAGAAGAAGAGGGAATTTGATCTGCTCCGAAAGGGAATAGTGGCGAGAGTGAGTAGTGTGTAGTTTGTAGTGAGTAGTCGCGTTTTGTGGAATCCATTGGTGTTCGCCGGGATTCACAAACAAAACGTATCGCACGGGATCCGTCCGCCTGAGCAGATGTGACACGAGCTCCCGCGTATAGCGGCCGAGTCCCGTAGTGGTGGAGGCAAATCTGCAGTCGATCCCGATCGTCACAAGTGGTGAGCTTTTGCGGGCCATAGCGGGCATGATAGCGCTGTGACGATCAAAGACGCCTTGCAAGGGTCGGGCCTTCCATCTGCCGATGCAGAGGTGCTGTTCAGCCGGATCCTGGGCCATGATCGCGCTTGGCTGATCGGGCACGGACATGATGAACTGAGCGCGCAATCATGGTCAGCGTTCATGCAATGGGTCGAGCGGAGGAGGAAACACGAGCCGGTTGCCTACATCACCGGCGAGCAGGAATTCTACGGGCGACCGTTTTTCGTCGACCGGAGAGTCCTGATTCCAAGGCCGGCGACGGAAGGGGTCGTAAGACGAGCGCTCCAGTTTCTTGATGACGGTCTGGATGCCGTCGATGATGTGGATGAGGGGATTGTTGTCACTGCCCATCACGCGGGCAGAATGCCCGCTCCCATTCAAACAATTGTTGATGTAGGAACCGGCAGCGGCTGCATCGCCATCACACTTGCACTGGAGCGACCGGATCTGAAGATCATCGCGACGGACATTTCATCAGAAGCTCTTGAGGTCGCACGGATGAACGCGGAGCGCCATGGCCTCACAGACCGCATGACATTCAGAGAAGGGAGTGGCCTTGATCCGGTGCGGGATCTCACCGAGCCGTTCCTCCTCGTCAGCAATCCGCCGTACATCCCATCGGGAAATGACATCATGAAAGATGTGCGCGATTTCGAACCCCATGTAGCGTTGTTCGGAGGAATCCGAGGCGATGACATTCGTTATCTTCTTGAACAGCAGGCAAGCGATCATCCGTTCTGCAGTGGATGGGTGATGGAAGGCAGATTCCAACCCTAACCCTAGCCCCAACCCTAACCCTCTGTTATTGTCGGAGCGTGGATGAATTCCTCTCCTCTCTCGGTCAAGTCACAGCGGTCATCGGAGCCCAGTGGGGGGATGAGGGCAAGGGGAAGGCGGTCGATATTCTGGCCGGGCATTTTGACGTGGTGGCTCGCGCGTGCGGGGGGGCGAACGCCGGGCACACGATCGTCGTCGGGGGGAAGAAACACGTGTTCCGCCTGCTGCCATCCGGATGCCTGCACGAAAACGTTCAAGTCTATCTCGGCTCCGGTATGGTCATTCATCTGCCGACGCTGATCGAAGAAGTCGATCTCCTGAAATCCGCCGGCATTGAAATTCTCCCGCGGCTGCACATTGCCGAAAACGCCCACATCGTCTTCGAGTTCCACAAGGCAATCGACGGCGCGCTGGAGGAGAAGCGCGGGAAGAATGCGATCGGGACAACCAAGAGGGGAATCGGACCCGCATATGCCGACAAAGCATCACGGTCGGGATTGCGAATGGAAATCCTCCGCTGGCCAATCGGCAAGATCAAAGAAGTCCTCACAGAGCGATCACCGCTGATCAAACAGATGTACGGTGTGACGGTTGATGTGGATCGCGAATGCGGGGAGATCGCGAAAGCGCAAAAGCTCTTCACCGCGCTGCTCGCAGGCGGTGACCTGCTGCATTCCTGGATCGCCGCGAAGAAGAAGATCCTCATCGAAGGCGCGCAGGCCACGTTGCTCGATCTCGACCACGGCACCTACCCATACGTGACGAGCAGTCAGACGACCGCAGCGGGAGCGCTCCAGGGACTCGGATTGCCGCCAAAATGTCTGAGCTCATGTATCGGCGTCGCGAAGGCGTATTGCACGCGCGTGGGGGCGGGAGACTTCCTCACCGAAGCCGACGAAGCGGCCTCGACCAGACTCCGTGAAAGGGGAGGGGAGTATGGTTCCGTCACAAAAAGACCGAGACGCTGCGGGTGGCTCTCGATTCCGGACCTCCAGTTTTCCGCAAGAATCAACGGCTTCGATTGCTGGAACATCACCAAACTTGATGTGCTCGATACCGAAGACGTGATTCCGGTCGGGACCGACGTGGATGCCTCCGGAACGGTCACTTGGGAAAAGATGCCGGGATGGAAGACCTCGACGGTCGGGATTACGGACTTCAAGAAGCTGCCCGCGCAGGCGCAGGACTTCATCCTCTTCATCGAGAAGAAGACAGGCATACCCGTGCGACTTATCGGCACGGGGCAGGGGAGAGACGGGATGATCGTCCGCGAAACTTGACAGGACATCGTGTCTTCTCAAAGAATGCAGCATGTCCCCGGCACAATCGCTCAGCACAGCGGTGTTCGTGAAGGAATTGGTACGTCGAACGGATCCCTGTAAGGCAGTAACACAATCACTTGTCCTCAGCAGAACGCTGGAAATGGTGCACAGGTTTTCGCAGTCCGCACGCGAGCTCGGATTTCCTGTCAGTATTTCGCGTCATCTGTGGCCGTCACCCGAGCGCTTCCCACACACTTCCCAGAGCATTGCCCTGAAGACGGAAGGCGATGACCTCGCATACCTCGATAGCGATGATTTCGACGCCGACATCGGCATCTGCATTCTGCGGAACATTGAGGACGCCGATCACATCCTCGGCCGGCTTCTCGTGCGCGCAAATCGGTACCGCGTACTCTGTCTCTGGACCGTCGAAAATCTCCCGAATCTTGATGACGAGAGAACCGTGACATTCTTTCGACAACTTATGGTCATTCCTACGGATTTCACGAAAATGAACAACGGACTCCATGAGCCGTACGGGCCGCATGAAGCAAAAACCTGGGACATTCACAAAACACCGATGAAGAAGAACGCTCTGACGATTCGACCGGCAAATGAACTCTCTTCTGCGTACATGAAAGGCATTCTGCAGAGCGTGCTGATTGAGAAGCACGGTCTATGATCACTCCGGCCTCTCCCCCCACTTCAATTTCGTCCTGAGCGTCGAGTAGAACGTCTCCTTCCTGCGCCGGAGGAACTTCACCGTTTGCCTGCCGACGGTCGCCGTGACGATGTCGTGACGCTGCAGGGTGACGTACATCTGGCCGTCGAGGGTCAGGCTGACGTCGACGCCGCCGAATTTGTTCTCCTTCGTCAGCACTTCGACTTCGATGCAATGATCGCCGGGGACCACGATCGGCTTCTGGCTGAAGCTGTGCGGATTGATCGGCGTCAGGATGATCGCGGAGAGGTGCGGCTCCACCACGGGACCGCCTGCGGCGAGCGTGTACGCGGTCGAACCGGTCGGTGTGGCGAGGATCAAACCATCGGCGCGGAACGTCGTCAGCGGCTCGCTGTTGACCGTCGTCCGCAGATCGAAGAGACGCGCGATACTGCCCTGCGAAATAACCGCTTCGTTGAGGACGAACGCATCGATCAGAATTTTCTTCTCCCGCTTCGCGACGACGCGCAGGACGCTGCGCTCGTCGATGATGCCGTCGCCACGGAGAAACTTCGGCAGCAATTCGGGAACCTCGTCGACGCTCATCTCCGCGAGAAAGCCGACGTTGCCGCGGTTGATCGTGAGGATCGGAATGGAGAAATCCTGGAATTCCCGGACAGAGCGAAGGATGGTTCCGTCACCGCCGAGCACGAGGAGCAAATCGATCTCCTTCGGCGATGTGAAGGCCGGGAGGCCCTTCGCGGACGACAGTCCCTTCGAGCGCCCGCGATCAAGCAGCGGCTCCGCGCCGGATGCCCGGAGACACGAGATGACGGTCTGCAGAGCATCGTCCTTCTGATCCAGGTCGGATTTCACCGTAATGCCGACGCGTTTGTACTTCAACATAGATGGGTATGCTAGCGCAGGTCTTCGACCTGCGTGAGGAACAGATCAACGGTCCGTTTCCACGAGTATATTTCCGCTCGCTGACGGCCTTTCTGGCTCATTTCTTTTCGCAGTTCCGGCTCCCGCAGCAGGCGCTCCAGGCCGTTCCTGATCGATTCGATGTCCTGCGGATCGACAATCAGCGCAGCGCCATCCGCAACTTCCCGTAAGCTTCCCCGATTGCTCGTGAGAACCGGAATGCCGCGCTGGAGCGCATCGAGAATCTGCATGCCAAAGCCTTCATACAGCGAGGGCAGGGCAAAGATGTGACAGGTGTGGAGGAGAGATTCATACGCCGCGGAGTCCACGTATCCGAGCCACTCCACGCCGGGAGTGTTTTTCGCGGCTTTCACAATCTCGTGATCATCCCACCCGCGCCCGCCACCGAGGACGAGCCGGTGATTGCTGCGAAGATCATCAGGCAGAGACGCGAATGCCTCGATCAGCCGCAACTGGTTTTTGCGCGGGCAGAGCGTCGCAATGCACAGGATGGTTTTTCCATCGGAATGATGACGCTCCGGATGCATATGCATCGGTCCCGCGAAGATCGGCGTGACGCGCTCTTGCGGCAAATGCGGATAGCGGTTGAGCACATCGCGCTTCGTTGATTCGCTGATCGTACACACGTGACGTGCCTTCCTGATCGCGCGGGGCAGCATCAGTCGCTCGATGAGCTTCGCCTTACGATCATGCGGTTCGTCCATGAACGCGATCAGATCATGAATGACCGGAATACATCGAACGGACAGAGGACAGAACGCCGCAACGATGTAGCTGACCGGACTCACGTACGTCACGCCCGGATGCTTCCTCAGCCATCGCAGAACATGGTAATGCCACAGCAGTCCGTGACCCCGAATGCGCACAGTGAACGACTGCGCCCTGGCCCACTGTGGCGGAAGATCCGTGTCCGTGAGAAGCGTCACCGGCAGGCTGCGCTGGAGGAGCTCGGTCACAAATCCGTACGTCCACTGTCCCTTGCCTGTTTTCTGGAGTGTGCAGGCTTCCCGCACGTCAATCGTCAGAGACTTTTGCATGGGGGCAGCGTATCAGAGTGCCCGCGCACGTGGGCGCGCAACGCGCGTCTGTACGTGGTATAGTTCCGTTATGCAGTCGAAATTCGTCCGCAGCCTGCTCTCGCTGGAGCTCGAAGAGCGAATTCTCAATGCCGGAGCGGCTGTTGCAGCGCTCAGCATGTTTCTGCCATGGATCAGCGGAGAGTGGCTGGGAGGGGATCCCAAGACGTACACGGGCTTCGGTTTTTACACGTCGTTTTTGGGGCTGGCGATCTTCCTCCTCAATCTCTTCATCCTCGCCATGACGGTCGTGCCGCTCGCGGGGGGCCCGGTCTTCATCCGCAAGCGCTATCGCGAACCGCTGCGCCTGCTGATCTCCGCACTCGCATCGATCCTCGTGCTGGCCACGCTCACGGTCCTCACCAAGTTCACGTTCGATTTCTCGCGCATGGAAGTGCGCTTTGGTATCTACTTCTGCCTGGTGGGGAACCTCGTCACGTTGTTCGAAGCCGTTCTCCGGTACCTGGAGCAGCGGCGCAGCTCCGGACAGGAACTCTTCCATCATCCCGAGGACGTGGGTCCCCTCGATCGCAAGGAAACGCTCGCTCCGCCCCCACCCCCACCCCCGCCGCCTCCGCCGCCGGCGCCGGAAGAACATCCGTTGTATCCATAAGATTACAAGTCGCAAACAACAAATAAAACTGCAATGATTTGAACTTTATTTTGTGATTTGCGACTTCGATTTTTTCATGCAAAACCGCAATAATATGCTACTATGCGAACAATGACTGATCCCCAGCCGATTCCCCAATGGCAACCCGATGACCTCGTGTACGTCGATCCCGACACGAGCACCGTTGTGGGACGTGTGGAGTGGAGCCCCAATGGGAATCCGAAGCCGATGCCGTACGTTGCCAATGACGTTCCCGACCCAAAGGGCGAGAA
>CAYJTW010000023.1:11185-12612 GCA_964373225.1 uncultured Candidatus Peribacteria bacterium | reverse complement strand
CGAAGAGCTTTCGCCAGTGATTGCAAAGGATGATGGGCTGGAGAATCTTGATATTTGAGGCTATTGGACTATTACATGGAACTTGATCGATTTATTATAGGCTTTCAATGAGTGCATCCAAATCGCCACCAAACTTCATAAAGCTCTTCTCAAATTTGTGTCGCGTGTCTGTACTTTCTAAATGCTTGGGAATTGTTACAGACCCGCCTTTCATCTTTAGTTTGTAATGAGCTCCTTTTCCGGCATTCAAAGAAATATCATAGCCCAAATGCTGAAGAGCCTTTACGAGTCTGTCTCGATTCTTAAGCGGGGGCAGCTTCGGCATGCACGAGTTTGAAACTTCTGAGAACGACGTGATCACTCTTCTTTTCAACGATCTCCATCTTATATTCAATCAATTTCGCAATCTCACAGGGTATTTCAAAGTACGTCAGAATCGCATCTACAGCGTTATCAAATGCTTCTTGATCTGAATATGCTTCACTAAGAATTCCTTCATATTCAGGAGAAGAAATAGTGATAACTGTTCTACCATCATCAGTAAAACCAACGGCAAACTCTATTAAAACAGATGAAGGTAAGTTTTTGATAACTTCCTGATTAATAAAAGTAGAATGACTTTCTTGTGGCCAGAAACTACTCAAGATTCCCATAGGTGTAGTATAGCACAAAGAAGAGTAGTTTAGGGTGATTTAATTGAAAGAGCAATCGCTGTTCTAACGATTTTTTTAGCATTCTTGGCATTGATTTTCGGGCGAAGGATGACGGGTTGGAGAATCTTGACATTTGAATTGAGAATGAAGAATTGAGAATTGAGAATAGTCCGGCAAATTCAGCATTTTGTGCTGCTTCCATTATTCTCAATTCTCAACTATCAATTCTCAATTTCTTCCACTCCTCCACCAGCCTCCTCTCCTCCCGGCTCAACTTCGCCGGTATTTCGACCGTGACAGTGACATAGTGATCCCCGAACCGGCTCGTATTGAGCACCGGCATTCCTTTGTGCTTGATGCGGAAGATCTGACCGGACTGCGTGCCGGCGGGAATTTTGAGAGTGGTGGACCCCTGAACGGTCTCGATGGAAATTTCTGTTCCGAGAATGGCGTCGGGAACAGTGATGGATGATGCGGTCTTGATGTCATCTCCTTCCCGGACAAAACGCGCGTCGGGACGAACGTGAATGCGCACGTAGAGATCGCCTGCGGTTGCCCCCTGCCTGCCCGCATCACCTTCACCACGCACCCGGAGCGTCTGCCCTTCATCAATACCGGCGGGAATATCAATACTGATTTTGGATACCTCCGAAGCACGCCCCTCACCGCTGCATTTGGAGCACATTTTTTCCGGAACTTTCCCGGAACCTTTGCACTTCGGACAGAGCATTGCCTGCTGCAGCATGCCGAAAAATGACTGCGCCGTTTTCATGA
>CAYJTW010000023.1:8995-11085 GCA_964373225.1 uncultured Candidatus Peribacteria bacterium | reverse complement strand
GGACAGAGCATTGCCTGCTGCAGCATGCCGAAAAATGACTGCGCCGTTTTCATGATCTGCCCGGTGCCGCCGCACTGCCCGCACGTGATGAGCTTGCTGCCTTTTTCGGCGCCGATCCCGCCGCACTGATCGCAGGTGCGGAGTTTTTTGATCTGCATCTCGCGGCGCATCCCCGTGACCGCCTCGGTGAAGTCAATCGCGATCTCGACTTCGCGATCCGCTCCGCGCTCCTCGCGCGGCTGACCCCGCCGTCCGCCTCCGAAAAATCCCTCGAAGAGATCGGAGAAATCCACACGTTGTCCGCCGCCCGTGAATCCGGAGAAATCAAACCCATTGAACCCTCCGCCGAATCCGCCCGTCCCCGTCCCCGAACTCGTCCCCGTCGTTCCGAACTGATCGTACTGCTGCTTCTTTTTGGGATCGCTCAATACCTCGTACGCCTCGTTGATTTCTTTGAACTTCTCTTCCGCCTCTTTCGCCCTTGCCTGCCCTGAGCTTGTCGAAGGGTGCTTGTCGGGGTGCCATTCCTTGCTGAGTTTACGATAGGCAGCTTTGACCTCGTCGACTGAGGCTTTTTTGGGAAGGCCGAGGACATCGTAATAATTGCGCGCCACGGGCCTAGAATACCTCCGAAGACCGCTTCAGAAACACACGAAATTCTGCTATACTATAGAGAAAACATGAAACACAAGATTTCATCCGCCGGAGGACTGACGAGCCTCTCGCTCGCGATTGCCGCAGTGATTGTTGTTGGCGTTTCTTCCGGACCATCGTCTCTGCAGGCCCGGGTGATCGAGCGGCAGAAGACAACCGGCGACTGGCGGACGCTCTCGGAGCTCGATGTCGGGAGCGGCTCCACCATCCCGCAGGGCCGCCACGTCTTCTTCCATGTCCCTGCGCAAGTCAACACCATCGACCGCGAGGTGCTGCTCGGGGGACGCGGCGCGCAGGTCCTCTACTGGGGTTACTGCTTCCCCGGCGAAAATGATGCCGGGAATCTTGCGCAGAGCGTCGGATTCCCCGGCAAGATTTTCCTGTCGGAAGCCGAACGCGCCCGGCGCAAAGCGATCGACGACCGCAGGAACGCATTCCTGCCGTTCCGCCCTCTCACCGCACAACCGCAGCGTCTCACCGAAGAGGGGCCGATCCATCACCAGCTCGATACCTTCCGCGGGGGGATGACCTGCTACATCATGACCGACAAGCCGCTGCCGATCGGCATCGACGCCGACAACGACGGACTCAACAGCCAGCTGGAGCGCGGGCACAATACCAATCCGCAGATCGCCGACACCGACGGGGACGGTCTCAGCGATGGCATTGAAGTGCGGACGGGAACGAACCCCAACCGGCGTGACACGGACGGAGACGGACTGCTCGACGGTATTGAAGACGCAAATCATAACGGCCGGTTCGAGGGGGACGAAACGGATCCACGCGTTCTCGACAGCGACGGCGACACGCTCTGCGACGGATTCTGCCACGTCTTCAGGGTCCGCAAAATGTGCAAGGATAACAAAGGAATTCAATGCACCGACATCCCCTACGGTCAGATGATGGGAGAGGACAAGAACTTCAACGGGAAAGTGGATAAGGGGGAAACGGACCCCCGCAAAGCTTCCACAGCAGGGGACGGAATCAACGACGATGTGCGGTTCTATAAGTGCCTTCTCGACGGCAAGAAGGATTGCTGAATCGGCCAATTTCCGCTATACTATGATGATGCGTACAAAGATCTTCCTGCTCGTCGCCCTCGTCGGGCTTGCCGCCCCGCTCACGGGTATCGCACAGTCGTACATGTCGCCCGAAGATGTGCTGCAGCAAAACGACGGCGCGTTCCTCGTGCCCGGTCGCGCGCGGGGAGCCGCATGGGCAGTGGCCCGCGAAGCGCAGTTGAGCCTCGACCGTCACCCAACGATCTTCCGTGATCAGTGGGAACCCGTGAAGGATGATGGCTTGCCGCCTCCCACGCCTGTTGTCGATGATGCGCAATTCATGAACCAACCGATTGGCTCCGCTGCGACCCCGTACGCCGGCATCGATCCGCTGACGGCGCGCCTGCTCGCACGACTCGCGCAGCAGAACAGCAT
>CAYJTW010000023.1:6361-8895 GCA_964373225.1 uncultured Candidatus Peribacteria bacterium | reverse complement strand
GATGTTCCACGCATGCGTGGAACATCCGAGATCCTTTTGAGAAAGCCAAAAACACTCTGTCTCAGCAATGATCTTTCCCGCCGCCATTGTCGCTCGCTTTCCCTCTGGTACCGTGCTCTCATGTCCCTTCTCTCCCTCACCGGCAAGCGATGGGTGATTCATGAAACCGGCACGGAAGCGGGATCCATCGTGGAGATGCTCCTGCGGCGGCGGCAGATTGAAGCACTCGGTGAAGGAGAGATTCTCGAGTGCGTAGGAGAGGATGCACGACAGTTCCGGGATTTTACAAAAGCCGCGGATCGGATCGCGCGCGCGATTCGCGGAAAGGAAATGACCGGCATCTTCGGCGATTACGACTGCGACGGCATCACCTCGACCGCGCTGCTCGCGCGCTTCTTCCATCGTCGCAACGTGCGCCCCATCCTCCGCCTCCCGCACCGGCTGAAGGAGGGATATGGATTGCAGACTGCGGCGGTCGGGGAATTGAAGGCGGCCGGCGTGCGTCTGCTCATCACGGTGGACACCGGCGTGACCGCAGTGGAACCGATTGTCAGCCTACGAGACGCCGGCATTGATGTGATCGTGCTCGATCATCACTGCCTGCCGGAAATTCTCCCCCCGGCATTCGCGATCCTGCACCCGGAGCTCGCAGAGCCGCGCATGGAGCCCTCTCCATGCGGAGCAGGCATCGCGTGGAGCATGATTTCGGCGATCGAAGAACAGGGAGGGCACAGCGACTGGCCTGACCGTGCGACGGATATGGCGCTCGCCGCCATCGGCACGGTGGCCGATGTGGTGGAGCTCTGCGGCGGCAACCGCACCTTGACCTTTGGCGGCCTCCAGGCGCTGATGGGACTCATAGAAGGCCCCTTGGCACTTCTCTGTACCCATGCGGGCCTTGCGAAGCCGTTTACGAGCCGTGACATCGCCTTCCGGATCGCCCCACGGATCAACGCCGCAGGGCGCATGGACGATCCGCACATCGCGCTCCACGCGCTCCTGGGGGATACCGGGTCACTGCTGCAACTTGACGCGCTCAACCGGCAGCGCCAGGACACGGTGAGCGGACACATTGAAGATCTCCTGCCGCGCGCGGAGGCCGAGTCGGGCGGCATGCTCTGCTTCGTGAGTGAAGACTATTCGGCCGGCATTTGCGGTCTGCTGGCCAGCCGCGTCTGCGAACTGCACGGCAAGCCGAGCCTCGTCGCCGCGCAGTCAGGGGATATGTGCACGGCGTCGCTCAGGAGCATCCCCGGCTACGACATCACGGCCGGACTCGCGCGATGCAGCGATCTGCTGATGAACTTCGGTGGGCACGCGATGGCGGCCGGCTGCACGTTTGTCGCCGGAGCATTCCCGGCGCTGCGGGAACGTCTGCAAGCCGATGCGCTCGCACACATCGCCGGGGAAAACTTTTTCCCGGCCGTCGCCGCCGAATGCGCGCTCGATATTCGTTCCGTGACCACGCAGCTCTGTGACGCACTGCAGGTACTCGAGCCGTTCGGTCAGGGAAATCCCGAACCGCGCTTCGTGATCGAAGCCGCGACACTCGAAAACATCCGGTGCGTCGGCAAAGATGGAAAACACCTGCAGGCAACGGTGCGTGGCCGCAAATTGATCGGGTTCAACATGGGACATCTGGAAGAACATAGCGACCAACCGCTCGATCTGCTCTGCAGAATCGGCATCGACACATGGCAAGGACGCAGAAACGTCCAACTCTTTCTGGACGATATGCGCGTGCCTACACGGGAGCCAATTTCCCTTCCATCGTAAACACCTTTTCGACATCCACTCCGAGTGCGGACGCGATCTTCAATGCAAGGAGGACGGACGGATTTGTTTTCCCTCTCTCGATACTCATGATTGTCTGCCGGCTCACTCCCGTCCTGAGCGCCAACTCCTCCTGCGTCATACTGCGCTCGAAGCGGAGACGGCGGATGACGTTTTTGAGTTGTGCGGGAGGCATGAAGCGGAGGAACAGTGGATGAATTGTAATGATCTGAACGCGCGGAGCAAGGGGAACGACGGGATCACAACTGGGACGTTGCGCCACACCGAGTGTTTGCCGCTTGGCCAAGAGCTTTGTTATGATATTCGTCCATGAGTGGATCACCGTTTCACGGCATCTTCGGAGCGCTCGGCCAGAACGGAACCGGAAAAAATATCTTTTCGTTCGGATCGCGACAGGAGATGACAATGCCGGCGGAGTCCGGGGCGCAGGCTGGAAAATTGGCAGTCGACATCTACGATCAAGATGATTACACGATCATCCGCGCGCCCATCGCGGGCGTGCGCTTGAGCGACATCGATATCGAAGTGAACGACAACGTGCTGACAATCCGCGGCACCCGCCGCATGCCGGAGAACGTTCCCGCCGACCAGTACTATTTGCAGGAATGCTTCTGGGGGCCGTTCTCCCGCAATGTGACGCTCCCAAACGCCATGGACCCGCGCAAAGTCCGCGCCACGTTCAGCAAGGATTGTGTTTTGAAAGTCCTCATTCCAAAAGAAGAGAAAATTAAAATTGTGAA
>CAYJTW010000023.1:4835-6261 GCA_964373225.1 uncultured Candidatus Peribacteria bacterium | reverse complement strand
TCCTCCCCTCCCATGTACCGGGCATCTGCAAGCCGGAGCAATCGCTGAAACTCTTTGATCTGAGCGCGAGCTTCGCGGCGGGCCTGGGGTGTGCTCAGGTGCTGATCAAGCAGGTCGAGAACCTTGAGCTGCATCACGTAGAGATTCTGTACATGCTCGAGTGCGTTATCAGCCTTGGTAGTTCGACGGGGCTCACTACAGGCGGTCATAGGTGTGTGTTTGGAACGAACTATCGGGACATTGTACTCAATCCGGAGCAAATTGTCAAAAACCGCAGTGATCTCTATACTCTGTTTCCCTTCGATGAGGGACAGCATATGAAGCTTACACAAGCCATTCTTCCGGTTGCGGGCCTCGGCACGAGATTTCTCCCGTGGACCAAGGTCGTCCCGAAGGAACTGCTGCCCATCGGCAACCAACCGATCATCGCGCTGCTCGTGGATGAATGTTTGAGTGTGGGCATCAACGACATCTGCTTTGTGATCAACCGCGGCAAGGAAGCGATCCCGCAATACTTTTACAGCATGCCCGGACTGGAGCAGGAACTGACAAAGCGCGGCAAGAGCCATCTGCTCGAGGAGCTCGCGCGGTATCACAACGTGAACTTCCATGTGGTCTATCAGGATGAGCTGCACGGCGACGGTCACGCGCTCCTGCAGGCACGCGACTGGATCAAAGGAGAGATGACCGCCGTTCTCTTTGGTGATGATCTGATCGCCGGGAAGGAGAACGGATTGCAGCAGCTGACGAAGGGCCTTGCCGCTCTCAAAGATCCGACGAACGCCGCAATGCTCTGTCTGCAGGAAGTGGAGAAGAAACTCGTCTCGAAATACGGGATCGTGGAGATTGAGGACGGGTGGCAGGTAAGGGCGTCACACGGTGACGCCCGTGACCAAACGGTAAAAAGAATCCGGAAAATCAGAAATCTCGTCGAGAAACCGAAACCAGAGAACGCGCCGAGCAACCTGAGCATCGTCGGCAAGTACATCATCCCGAAAGTGATCTTCGAGAAACTCCATCAGCTCGAAGGGGGGAGTCATGCGGAGATCCGATTGATTGATGCACTCATCGCAGAAAAAGATGCGATCGACATCTACGGCTACGTCTTCGAAGGCCAGCGTCTCGATACGGGGACGCCGGAGGGGTACAAAGAGGCGGTAAGAGTTCTTGGATAGCAGTGTTTCCTCATGACCCAGACAGTGAAAAATTAAAAGTGAAAAGTGAAAATGAAATCCAGCATCTTGATCACCGGCTGTAGCACAGGCATCGGCCACGCCGCCTGTGATCTTTTTGCGGAGCGTGGATGGAAAGTATTTGCAGGCAGCCGCCATCCTGATCAGATGACCTTCAAGAATTCTTCGATTGAGAAAATCGCAATGGATGTGAATGACACCGCTTCAATCGAAAACACTTTTTTGAAGCTGCC
>CAYJTW010000023.1:2485-4825 GCA_964373225.1 uncultured Candidatus Peribacteria bacterium | reverse complement strand
TGCCGCCGCTGGACGTCGTCGTCAACAATGCCGGCTACGGACTCCTTCTCCCGTTTGAAGATACGCCGGGTGAAGAGATTGAGATGATGTTTCGCACCAACGTGTTTGGATTGATGGAAGTGAGCCGGCGGGCTGCGAAGATGATGCGCGAAAAGCGATCAGGGAAAATCATCAACATTGCATCTGTGTTGAGCTTGATCGGCATGCCGTGGTACGCGGCTTATGGTGCCTCGAAGTGGGCCGTGGAAGGCTTCAGCGAAGCACTCGCACATGAACTGAAGCCCTTCAACGTGCATGTGAAGATGGTGGAGCCGGGCGGCGTGAAGACGAAATTCCATGATGTCGCCTATGAGTCCGTTCGGCCATCAATCACCGAAGACTACCGCGAACGGTTTGCGAAGAAACATGCGACGTACGGATCGAAAAACGATTACGATTCGCCCGAGAGCGTCGCGGAACTCATCTGGCAGGCGGCGAACGATGATTCGTGGCGGCTGCGGTACAGCGCATCGCAGGCAAAGCGCGTACACTTCTGGCAGCGCGTGCTGGGGAGGGATGGGCTGTGGAAACGACTCTCCGCAAGGTAAATGAATTTCTCGGCGTCCTGTATGGGGGAAGGGGCCTCTTTGTAAGTTGTTGACACAATTGATTTTTTTGATGTAAGATTAAGAACTATGGCAGTTGAACTTCGAGATATCACCACTTTCAAGCAACAGCGTGAGCCAGTGCATTCACGACAGACATTGGCCGAGGCAGCGCAAACCTCGAAGAGAACCATCGAACGTATGGAGCAGGGATGGTCGATCAATCTGTCGACGGCGAAAAAAATAGCCGCAGTGCTCGGCTTAGAAGTAGAGACTTTTTTCTTGGATGCCAATAAAGAGAGGCGAACTCTCAAAACTCACCGCCCAATAAATGATAACCAAAAAATAGAGTTGCTGGTCAGTATTGCCTTGCGCCTGAGAGAAGACATGAAAACCCATCGGCAGTCAGTGGAACTGCTTTTTCAGATCGTGAGTGAGTTGGGCAGCGAAAAGATCAAGGGAAAGCCCACGCGCAAGCAAGATATCGATATGATGAATCCCGAAGATAAAATTACAAGACTTACAAAAGTGGGATTGAATTTGCGGAAAAACTTAGACAAGTATCAGGATGAAATTCAAAAACTTTTCCGTGTGATCAGCTCACTGGCGATAGAAAAGTCATGAGCGTGAATACGCTGTTACTTCAACTCCCTCCTCAGCAACTCCACCTCATCCCGCAGATCCGCCGCCTTTTCAAACTCAAGATTCTGCGCGGCCAATTCCATCTGCCTCTCCAGCTCGTCCATCAGCCGCTTCTTCTCGTCCTTCGGGATCTTCGTGTGATCGTACTTGGGGCGACGCAGCTCGAGTTTGCGGCCCTCTTCGGCAATATCGTGCACGGCTTTGATGATGGTCGCCGGGGTGATGCCGTGCTTTGTGTTGTAGGCCTCTTGAATGGTGCGGCGGCGGTCCGTCTCGGCGATCGCGGCCTTCATCGCATCGCTCATCTTGTCGGCGTAGAGCGTCACGTGTCCCCACGCGTTGCGAGCCGCGCGGCCGATGGTCTGGATCAGCGCGTCGCGTGAGCGCAGAAAGCCCTGTTTATCGGCATCGAGGATCGCGATAAAGCTGACTTCGGGCAAGTCGAGCCCTTCGCGCAACAGGTTGATGCCGACGATGATGTCGATCTCGCCCATCCGCAGCTGCCGCAGGATTTCGATGCGCTCCAGTGTCTCCACATCGCTATGGAGGTAGCGGACCTTCTGCCCGGCTTCGACGAGGAACTTTGTGAGATCTTCGGCCATTTTTTTGGTGAGCGTCGTGATGAGCACACGTTCTTTTCGTACAAGCGTCTTTTTGATCTCCTCCATGATGTCGTCGATCTGGTGTTTCGTTGATTTGACGGTGACGACGGGATCGAGGAGTCCGGTCGGCCGGATGATCTGTTCGACGAGATTTTCCCTGGGTGTATTCGCGAATTCGTACTTGCCCGGAGTCGCCGAGACGTAGATGCGCTGCGGGCAGCGCTGCTCGAATTCATCGAATCTGAGAGGCCGGTTATCGTGGCTGCTCGGCAGCCGGAAGCCGTAATCGACGAGCGTCTTCTTGCGACTGAAGTTCCCCTCGTACATGCCGCCGACCTGTGGAATGCTGATGTGCGACTCGTCGATGATGAGGAGAAAGTCTTTCGGGAAGTAATCGAGAAGCGTCGAGGTGGAGGCATTCGCGACGCCATCATTATTCAAGTAGCGAATGTAGTTCTCGATACCCGTGCAGTAGCCCGTCTCCTTGAGCATTTCGATGTCGTACTCGGTGC
>CAYJTW010000023.1:0-2385 GCA_964373225.1 uncultured Candidatus Peribacteria bacterium | reverse complement strand
TGGTTCAATGGTCAACGGATGTTACCCCGTCCCCCCGATGACGGTTACGCGCGAGCAGTCGAGCTCACGGAAGAAGCGATGCGCGTGACGGACGAAACGCACTACGAAACAGGGGAGAAGCTCCTGCGCGAAGCTATGGAACTCGTCCCCGACGAGACACATTTTCTCAATAACTACATTGCGTTCTGCCTCCAGGTGGCCCACAACTGCACGCTGAATGGCGAGCCCGCCGAGGCGATCATCTATTACCGCAAAGCGCTGGAACAGGGAACCGATGACTCCGAGGGGTGGATGGACTTGGGCGCCGCATATGCACGGAACAACCAGCCGATGGAAGCGCTGCAGGCATGGCAGGCGGCGCTGGCGATGCTGAATCCGAAGAAGGGGCGCGATAAGGAGAACATTCAGAGCATTCTGGAGAATGTGCGGACCGTGCAGAGGGGGCTGAAGGAAATGGAATAACTACATCTAGTCCGCGTAATATGGCTCAAGCGTTTTCGGAGTGAATTCCGGAATGGGAAGCGGCCGCAGATTATCGAATAGTGGATAGCGGACATTTTCAAATTCGGAAAATGGAAGATTTTTTCCCTCTACGACGTTTGCTTCGGTGTACGCGCAATCTTTCGCGGCCATCTCCCGGTACCATGTCGTAACGTCATGTCCAACCGTCCGGTTGAGATGCGCCCTTTCCATCAAATGAAGGCCCAGAGCGGTATCCTCCGCTTCGTAACGCAAAAATTCCTGGTACCGATCGTCGTTTCCAAGCGTCCGTCGTTGAATAAAACTCTTCGTACTTTCCCGGAATGCTGGCGCGGTCGCCTGCACGATATGACCGAAAAAGTGCATGAGGAAGAAGAGTTTCGTTGACCGATCCAGACGCGGATCAACCGTAATGGTAAGCCCGTCATGCCGGGCGATGTGCGGACTCTCCACATGATCTTCCCGCACGACGATTCCCTGATTCTCCACATTGCTTTTCAGAATTCCCCACGCCTTCCAGCTGACATGCTCCGGCAACCGCAAATGTTTGGGAATTTCCGTCCGGCGAATGACGGACTCCGGCGTGAGGGGGCCTTGCCTTAGTCTTTGCAGATTCCTGCGGGTATCCGGGAACGCCGGAGAGGGCCCGTGTTCACTTTCGCTAGGATTTTCTGAAAGATGCTGAATCATTGGATGAAATTTGTTTTCTCTCTATTATATCACAAAAAGCGCATCAGGGGAACACTTCTGACTACTTCTTCATCGATGGCCCTGCAACCAGAGCACTTCAAACCACGCCCGAAAATTCGCCGCGATGTTGGCATTCTCAATCCGCACGATGGTCCGGTCGAGATCATAGGCAAACAGCGTGACAGTGTCGTCCGTGACGATGGTATCGGTGCCAAAGGTGACGGACTTCGGGAGGAGGCGGATGAGAAAACCTGCTGAGCAGCGATTTCACCGCACGAGATGTTTCCACAGCTGCTTTGGCAGGCGACCTTTTTCGCTTCTAACCGGTACGAAGACTTTTAGTGTCGCATTTCCTTCAAAGCTCTCACCGGATTGTATAAGATCACCCAGCGAAAGACCCGAGTCCAGAGTGAGGAACTTCTGCAACTCAGCGATCTCATCTTGAGGAATGCGGGCCACTTCCGCCGACCACGGCAATGCCACCCTGAAGACGAAGCGCTGATCTCGATCTCCAGATTGTGGCGGGTTGATACTGACATAACAAGGAGTTGGTACTGCTTTATCTTGAATGTCTTCATCGTACATTTCTGATTCTGATTTTCGATCGCGCGTCAGGTCATTTGGGTGAGTGTCCTGTAGCACCGCCGCAATCGAGAGTCGAAAATTCTGCCGAGGATCATGAATGACTTTTGCCTTCCAATCCTTCACAGGAACATTGGTAATTTCCCCATCCTCCTTCACGGAATCTTTGATGAATTGAAAGTAATCCTGCTGCCTTTCAAACATTTTTGGCATGAAATCGACCGCTGCTTGCCCATAGGGACGAATGTGATTCAGAAGTGGCAGTATCCCACCGAATTGCGGAGCAAGCTCCTGCAAAAGTGGATAGACCTGTAATGGGTCGCGACTCGTCACAATCAATCGCCAGAGAGTGCGCTCGTCTGAACCGAGACGAATAAGTGCGGACAGAAGCTCGGCTTCGTCCATCGGCAATTTTTCCTCTTCCGCCCTGCCCTCGTTCACCGACCGAATCACTTCGACCAGCGACGTCGTATCCGGAGCAGTATGCGCAATATCTTTCAGCATCTGTTCACGACTCGGTGAAAGCTCAACAAGTAACTTACCCAGTTGCATTCGGCGATCGTCA
The DNA here is from genome assembly GCA_964373225.1 of uncultured Candidatus Peribacteria bacterium. Taxonomy (GTDB): domain Bacteria; phylum Patescibacteriota; class Gracilibacteria; order Peribacterales; family Peribacteraceae; genus JABFSS01. Next base: position 68 of record CAYJTW010000023.1, on the reverse strand, counting down.
GGATAGGATGTATCATTCATATTTGTGATTATTATAAAATAAAACGAATAAACGTCCTATGGAGATCG
>CAYJTW010000022.1:0-12833 GCA_964373225.1 uncultured Candidatus Peribacteria bacterium | reverse complement strand
CCCGTCTTCATGTTCGGGCACCGCTTCTACCAGTACGCGCCGGGCGTCCACCAGATCCGCACGACCGATGACTGTAAGAAGGCCGTTGAAAGTATCTTTATGAAGCATGAGGTGCCGCAATCGCGCGAGATCCGAATGTTCCTGAAGGCGATCCAGGATATCTGCGTCCACTATTACGAAAAGCCCTTCATCCAGGCCGAGATCGACGGGCAGGATGATCAGGTGCGGGAGCTTGGCAGATACATCCGAAAAATCACCGAACCTCTCTTCCAATGAAGGTCGCACTCTTCTCGAATACGGCCGAACCCAAGGACGGCTACGGCAACATCACGGTCGAGCTCTCGCGGGCCCTCCACGGAGCGGGGATCGACTGCACGCTCTTCCTCCCACCGTCACAGAAGAACGCAGCGACTGTCGCCACTCTCCCGTTTGAGATTTCCTGCACGCTCCCCGAGTACGTCTACCGGATTTTCCAGCGTTCCGGGCCCGGCTACTTCCGTGCGCAGGAGGTCAAAGGCTTCGATCTTGTTCACGATCTGTTCGCATTTCCGTACTGCATCACTGCAGCGGCATCCTCCCGCAAGCACGGCATCCCCTTCGTGACAGGCGCACAGGGAACACACGGCGTCCGGCCTCTCGCATGGTGGCCGGAGCGGTGGCTGCTCAAGTATTGCTATGGTCACGCGAAGGGAATTGCGGTCCCGAGCGAGTTCACCAAGAAAAAGATCTGTGAACTCTCCGGAAAAGACTACCCGATCACCGTCATCCACAACGGCGTGCACTTCGAACGGTTCCAGAAGAGCGTCGACGTCGATGCGGTGAAGAAGCGCCACGCTGAAAAGAAGATTTTGCTGACCGTCGGCGGACTCTGGGGCCGCAAGGGACATGATTTGGTCCTCAAAGCTCTCCCGACGATCCTCAAAAAGCATCCGGACACCGTCTACATGATCGTTGGTGACGGAGATTTGCGAAGTGACCTCGAAAAACTCGCGGATGATCTGCATATCAAGAGCGCCGTCGACTTCGCGGGACGAAAAAGCGGTGATGATCTGGTCGCATGCTTCCAGGCATGTGATGTGTACGTCCATACGCCGCGGGTGACCGGCCTCAAATTCGAGGGCTTCGGCATCGTCTATCTGGAGGCCAGTGCATGCGGAAAACCGATTGTCGCCACCGACGCCGGAGGGATACGGGATGCGGTGCTGGACGGTGAAACGGGGCTGATCGCGGCGGATGGAGATGTGAATGGGATTGCTGAGCGCGTGATCAGGCTGTTGGATGATCAAACTCTCGCGGGGAAGCTTGGCGAACGCGGGCGGGAGTATGCGAGAGAGCATGACTGGGCGAAGATTGCGGAGAAATATGTGCGCTGGTACGGGCAGGTTCTCCGGGCGGAATAAATTCCGCATCCATCCTCTCCAACGCCTCCAAGAACGCCTCGCTGTTGTTCTTGATGTGCTCCTCGTCGCTCAAGACCGAGACCTGCCGGTCCCACGGCACGAGCGTGCCTTTCACTCGTGTTTCGTCCATGGCACGGAGGTAGAGCTTTGACGTGACCAGCGTCGGCTTGGCACCGTTGATGAAGACGTCATTGATTGCTTTCTTCAGATCGTCATTCGTATGGATGCGATAGACGCCGCGCGCATACTGGTAAAAGCGATGTCCGAACATGAAGACCGGCTTGCCGCGGAAGAGTCCTTCGAATCCCACGGAGCCGGTGGCCGTGGCGACGGCGCGGCAGTTCTCCCGCAGCGCGAAGGTATCCACCTGACGCGCGACCAGGCGAACTTTTGAAAGCTCGAGGAAGTCGCGGTAGTAGTCGATGCTCCTGCTGAACCATGAGCTTTCCTTGGGATGTTCTTTGACGTAGATCATCGTGCCCTCGGGGAGAAGCGCGTTGAGCATCCGTGCGATCAACAGCTGATCACAGAAGACTCCGGCCATCGGGACGGTCGATGCTTCGGGTTGGTAGTGGAGCGCGAGGTAGACGAACGGCCTCCCGAGATCGGGTTCGATAGCATGCGCGTCGTAGAAGGCGTTGCGCTGCCGGATGTCGTGTCTGCGCTTCCAGGAGGAGAACATACGGTGGAGGCCCGCCGGCGTCAGATACTGGAGAGCGTGCGCCAGAAATGCGACCGGGCGGCTCAGGAGAAGCTCGCGCTGGCGGTCGCAGTCGGTGGGGACATGGACGCTTGAAAGCGGCGGCTTCTCGCCCTGCGGTGCGGTGAGCGCGCGGTACCGTTCTTCTCTCTCGGGACTCAGCGGAATGTGGTCGGGACCGGTGACGCCTGCATACTCGATGAGGAGTTCTTCGTAACGATGACTGATCTGGATCGCCGACTCTTCGATATCGCGCTCGACGAATCCCGTATCCCGCTCGGTGGACATGTGGTTGTACACGACGGCAATGCCGCGCGCTTTGCAGAGATGATAGATGATGATGTCCGGAATCTCGTGCGGAATCCAGGCGGAGAGGTAGAGGTTGATGCGGCGGCGCGTGAGGTAGTCGTTCCAGAACTGCAGGTGCCGCAGGTACCAGCGCTTGCGTGCCCTGTACGAGATCGCATATTTCCACTCCTGCCGGCAGACGATCTCCATGAAGAGCGCCTCGCAGTCGCGCATGCGCTCGATGAGCTCTTCGTCGACGGGGGCGAGTGCGTCCCAGTCGACGCCGTCGTACCGGCACGAACGCATCTTGCCGGCGTCGAACCACTCCTGCCGCTCCACGGGGATCGCGGTGAAGAACCGCTGCTGCACCGGGTGCGAGAGGATCGCGCAGAAGTCGAAGGGGCGCTTCGTGAGGACTGCGTGCAACGCGGCGAAGGAGAAATCGGCGATGAACCGTCCGACGACGGCGCGAATGGGCGTGGTCATGCGCCGCCATTGTGGACTAGAATGCATCTATGACGCAAAACACGGATCTGAAGGCCTACTACGACGCCGTCTATAAAAAGGGTGAGAGGGGGCATTACACGCAGTTTCGGCTCCAGCAGGGCACGATGCCCGAGGAGTTCGCCGCGGTCTTCGCGCTGCTTCCGTGGGAAGGCAAACGCGTGATGGACGTGGGCTGCGGGACCGGCGACATGTGCGGGATGATCGCGGGCGCGGGAGCTCTGTCTGTGACAGGCGTCGACTTTTCGGACACCGCTATCGCCGAAGCGAAGACGAAGTACGCGGCGCCCAACCTGACGTTTGTCTGCGGCGACGTGAAGGATATCGGCGGCACCTTCGACGTGATCATCAGCAACGGCACGCTCGAGCACATGGATGCGCCGTTCGAGACGCTGAAGCAACTGAAAACGATGCTCGCGCCGGGTGGATCGCTCATCCTGACGTGCCCCAACTGGCTCAACCCGCGCGGCTACATTCTCCAGACCCTCTGGCACCTCTTCCGCGCGCCGATCACGCTCGCCGACCTCCACTACCTGACGCCGCAGGACTTCGAAGCATGGGCGAAGGAGCTTGGGATGGATCTGACTTGGTCGACGGTGGATTATGAATGGGGTGGTGGGATGAAAATGGTGAGTGACTTCAAACGACGACTCCCCAACGTCGCCCGCGACGCGGGGTGGAACATTCCGCAGGAGCGCATTGACGGATTGTTGACGTGGCTCGAAACATGCTCGGTGCCCTTCAAAGGCCGTGCGAAACAGGAGGGGGCGGTGGGGGTGTACCATTTTCGGCTGCGCTGAGAGGCGAATGAATTCGCCTGCTACTCGTTACGTATCGACCGTCGGAATAATCGTCTTGCGCTGCATCGGGTCCAGCGCGCCGATCGCGGGATCCTGGTAGTGGGAATCGTCGCGGTAGTGGGTGGTGGAGATCTCCTCGAAGATCGCGCCGTGTTTGGAGGAGAAGCTGTGCCAGGTGTTACGCTTGATCAGGAGCCGGTCGCCGGGATGCAATTGAATACTGTCGTCGTCGAGCTTCACCTCCAGGTCCCCCGCGAGCATTTCGAACGTCTCCTCCTTCTTCTCGTGGCGGTGGACAGGATGCTTCTGGCCCGGCAGGACGATGATCAGCTTTTTGCAGTACTCACGGTTGATCATGTTGATGATCGTGGCGCCGGTATCTGCGAAGCGATCCATTCCATGATGGTGGGAGAGCTCGATCGTGCAATCGGGCCCGATGGAAATGCTGGCCTCATTGAGCATGCCTTTGGCTTTGTGCACGGCCTCGCGCACGAGGCGCAGTGGATGCACCGTCTGCGGCTCCGCGATCGGATCGCCGGGGGCGTACGCACGCCCTGCGATGTAGACCGACCGGTAACTGCCGAAGGCGCCGCTCGTCAGTTGCCCTTGTTGGAGCGGCACCGCAAAGGAGACGTCGTCGCGGGTGATCACCTGCCCTTTTTTGATCGGACGTTTGGCGAACGTGCCCCGCATGAGGGACACGAGCGACTCCTGTTCGGCATCACTGACGGATTTTTCGGTCGCCCCGCTGATCACGAGAGCCTGTTGCGCGGCCTCCACCCATCGGTCGGTCTGCGCGGGATTCATGGAATACGCGTTGAGCTTTGCGTCGGCGGTTTCGACCCCCACGTGCCGCTCCAGGATCGTCGCGCCTTTGGCGACCGCGACCAACACGGGTTCGAGCGCGTCGGGCGCCTCGTGACCGGAGTAGCCGATCGGGACGCCGGGATAGCGACGAAGAAGCCGGCTGATTACAGAGAGATGCAGGAGCTCGGGCGGCGTTGGGTAGACGCCCACGCAATGGAGCAGCGCGAAGGTGGATTCTTTGTGCGTGAAGAAGCTCACGACTTTATCGATGTCACTGAGCATTGTGCCGCCGGTGGAGATGATGACGGGCTTTTTGGCGGCAGCGACGGCCTCGAGCAGCGGCCAGTCGCAGACACTGCAGCTCGCCACCTTGATGATGTCGATATCAAGATCGAGACAGAGCGCAACCGACGCTTCGTCGAACGGCGTGGCCATCGCACGCAGGCCTTTCTTCTTCGTGTACGCCACGAGGTCACTGAACTCCTCGCGACTGAGGCGTGTGCTCAGGAACCGGCCGATGTGCTTGAGGTCTTTGCGGTCGCGGAAGTCCGGATGGATGAACGTCTCGAGATCGCGGAACTGGAATTTGACCGCGGCATTGATGTTTCGCTTCCTGGCAATCTCCGCCATCGCGTCGATGATCACTTTGCCGTGCTCAACGCTCCCCTGATGGTTATTGGCCATCTCAAAGATGAAGAGATTCTGGAATCGGTCGTCCATGCCCGCATTCTACAGCATTTTGGTCTTGGAGAGATGGGCTTCCACCCGTGCCAAATCGTCTTTCGTGTCGATATCGAAATCGTCCTCCATCACGTAGCCGTAGATCCGGTCACCGGTCATGGATTTCTTGTTGAGGATGACGGAAGTCCGGACGGCGTCGATACAGGCATTTTGGAGATACGCCTGTGGGAGTGCTTGTCGCGGCAAATTATGAGCGTCTTTGATGGATGTCTTCACGACCGGTTCGAGAATATTGTCTTTGCCGAGGAACCACATTTTGAACGGCGGAGCGGGAGCCTTGGCAATGCTGCGGACCGAATCAATCTCCGGGTGATCGAGGAGGATCTGGATGATCGCATCGATGTCCTTGACGCTGCGGAACGGCGAGGTCGGCCGCAACTGGATAACGATGTCGGGAACGCTGCCTTCATTGTCTTTGAGCCAGGTGAGTGCGTGCGTGAATGCTTCGAGATCGGTGGAGTGATCCTGCGAAATCTCCACCGGACGGAGGAACGGCACCTCGGCGCCCGCCGCCTTCGCGATCTCCGCGTATGCGGGACTGTCGGTGCTGACGATCACGCGATTGATGAGGCGGCTCTGCTTGGCATGCTCAATGGAATGCACGAGCATCGGTTTGCCCGCAACAGGACGGATATTTTTATCAACAAGCGCTTTGGAGCCTGCGCGTGCGGGGATGAGGGCCAGGACGGTTGGCATAGGGGGAGTATAGCGTGTAGGATCCCCTCCATGTCTTTCACGTCTACCCTCAAATCCTCATCCGTCGGCCAAAAGGTCATCCTGCCCGTGTGGCGGTCGGTGTACGCGCAAAAGAACTGGATCTACCGTAATCCCCTTCTCTTCGTCGGCGAGCGGCGGGAGCACTTCAAGCGGTACAGTCAGGACCCTTCGCTGACGGAAATGAAGGAGGAACTGAGGATCCTCCAGCGTGACGGCGTGCTGGCGATCCCGGGATTCTTCGATCAGGAGACGACTGCCCGCATGGTGGGCGAGGTTGAACCGGTGATGGAACAACTGCGCAGCGGAACGTTTACGGGGAAAAACCGTGCGCTGCGCGAAGAACGCTACGGCGTGTACCGGCTCTGGGATATCGAGACGATTTGCCCGTCGACGCGCGCGATGTTCGATCATCCGGGGCTCGCGAGCCTCGCGCGCGCGTACGTCGCACCGAACGTGGAGTCGTATCAGCGGATGGGTGAACTGCGCCCGGACCCCAAGCGCGTCTCGATCGCCGATCATCCGCACATCGATGACTGGAAGATGCGCTTCAAGTCCTTCCTGTATTTGACGGACGTCGGCCCCGGGCAGGCGCCGTTCACGTATTTTTTGGGAAGCCACCGCGATGCGCCGTGGCGCCGCACGGTGGAGGCGCGCTACTACCGCACGGGCAGCAACGGCGGGTACTTGAACGGACGCGAGCGGCAATTCGTGCCGCAGCTCTACGGGGAAAAAATCTTCACGGCCCCGGCGGGAACATTGATCCTGGCTGATCTGCGCGGTTTACATCGCGGGACCCCCCTGGTGTCGGGAAAGAGGATCACACTCGTGAACTATTTTGGCGTCCACTCCCCCGCCTGAGCTGGTTCGCAGCAGCAATTGCTCCATCTCCGTAAGCGGGGTGGTGATGCGCACGCGGTTATCGAACGGTTGCAAACTCGCGTGGGTGAGGTACGTTGCGGTGAACGCGACGCGCATGTGCCCCAGCGCCACGCGGCTCCCCAGGTGATAGCAATTGCGCGTGTCGATGTAGAAGCAGGTGCCGGCGGGACCGCGGTTTCGACGGATCGTGGTCATGTCGATCTGTTTGGCCATCGCTTCATCCGAAATGCGCTTGGGGAAGAATTCGCCGCGGACGGTAGTGGAGACGCCCTTGGGGATGAACGTGAATTCGCCGTCGTTCTCGTCGTTGACATCGGTGCAGTAGACGAAGAGCTTGAACATCTTCTGGTCGTCGTAGTCGCGGTGCCACAGCTGCGACTCCTGCCATCGCTCATTATGGGTCCCGTGCGAGAGGTAGACTTCGATACCGGCGAGGTACGGCGCTTCGCCAAAGTATCCGCAGGCCATCGCGAGCACGGCGGGCTGCATCGCGAGCCGCAGGAACGGGCTGTTGCTGTTGCGGTCCTCCTCGCGCAGCAGGTGTTCCCAGAAATTCTTGCCCTTCCCGGCAGCAACATCGATAGGCGTTGCGCGTGCGCGCTCACGCAGTGTGGTGCAGACCTCCGCGAGGAGCGCCGGATCCTGATCGGGCCCGGCGGGCGCGCATCCGTCGCGCTCCATGACGCGCAGACGCTCCTGTTGCTCCTCCGGCATGGCAGCGATCACCTCGCGCGCAAGACGGCGGCGGCGTAGCGTGATCATCGGATGGAGACCACGCATGGCATAGCAACGGGCGACGCGGAATGGACTGCCGTAGCGGCGACTGTTCTTGACGACGGAGAGGACGGAAACCATGGGTCAACTATAGCATCAGAATTTCTGTTCTTCCCATAATTGGAAGAACACCCCCTTCCGCGCCAGCAATTCCTCCAGCCCCCCCTCCTCCGCCAACTGCCCGTCTTTGAGGACGACGATCTTATCGGCGTGCCTGATTGTGCTCAGCCGGTGCGCGATCACGATCGAGGTGCGCCCGGTGACGGCTTCGTCAATCGCTTCCTGGATCAACTTCTCCGTTTGACTGTCGAGTGAGCTCGTCGCTTCATCCAGGATGAGGATCTCGGCGCCCTTGAGGAGAGCGCGGGCAATGCTGACGCGCTGCTTCTCGCCGCCGGAGAGTTTGACCCCGCGGTCACCGATGAGGGTACTGAGCCCCTGCGGGAGTTTTGCAATGAAGTCCGAGAGCCGCGCGCGGCGTACCACATCCTGGAGCCGCTCTTCGCTGACACCGGAGAGACCATAGAGAATATTATTGCGCAGTGAATCGTGGAGCAGGAGCGTTTCCTGGCTGACGATTGCGACGTCCGCCAGGTACGAATCGAGCGTGAACGACCGGATGTCCTGGCCATCGATGAAGATGGCATCGGGCGGACAATCGTAGAAACGCATGAAGAGATTGATCAACGTGCTCTTACCGGCACCCGATGGCCCCACGATCGCCGTCATCTTCCCTTTCTGGAGGGTGAACGACACGTCCTTGAGCACGTCACGATCGGTGTAGGAAAACGTGAGGTTACGACACTCGATCGCATCGCGAATTCCCTGGAATTCTTCCGATCCCCCGCGAACGAAGAATTTCCCGTCATCATCAAAGACGGCCAGTACCGAATCCAGAGGACCCGCACTCATGGCCAGTGTTCCGCGAAACCCCGATACCATGCCGAGCTTGCTCGTCGCGTTCACGGCGACATAAAAGTATACGATGAGCGCAGGAGCCGAGGCGATGTCTTCACGCCCGAAGACGTAGAGAGCGCCCACGAAGATTGCCGCGACCACGAGAACCGTGACGATTTCCTGGAACGGCTGGATGGCCGCAAGGATCATCTGCGCGCGAAAGTTCAGGCGAGCTTTCTGGTCGCTGATTTCCGTGTAGCGCCCCTGCTCCTGCCGTTCCGTGCAGTACGACTTCACGAGCGGCATCGTCGAGAGAATCTCGATGGACTTCTTGTTGAGTTCCAACCCGCGCTCGGATGTGGCGTGGGAGAGATTGCGCAAGCGCGTCATGAACGTCCGCACAGCCACGTGCAACAGAAAGAAGAGCGGCAATGCGACGAGCGTCAGTTTCCAGGAAATCAGCAGCATGACGACGAGGTACGCCGAGAGAGCGAAGAGGGCGTTGACGAATTTGTCGATGCCCGCGAGCGGCTGCATCGCAAGTTTCGTGAATTCGAGCAGCACCACGCTGTGATGGCCGATATTGGTGGTATCGAAGAAGAGCTTCCCGAAGGTGAGGTACCGCGTGAAGAGCGCCTTTCGCAGGTGATGGATCGTCCGCTCGGAGAAGTACGACATCGTGATGACGGAGAGCAGGCGCAGCAGGCTCTTGAGCACGTAGAGGAGGATGAAGCCGCCAAGGAGGATCCCGAAGAGCAGCCGGTCGTTGCCGCGGACAGATTCCGGCAGCATCTGGAAGAGCGACCCCAGGACAGGAACGTCCCGGACGAACGAGAAGCTCTTCTCCAGAAAACCGTTGAGAATCGGAATGAGGAGCCCCATGCCCGCGCCTTCGAACGTCGCCGCGAGCATCGCAAACAGGATCGGGATAATCACGTGAATCGGGCGGACGTGGATTTTCCGCAAGAGATAGATGATTTTCCCGGGAGTCGTCATGCACCCATCATACCAGTCTGCACACCGGAAGAACTGCCCGGAACGGCGGGGTTTTTGGGGAAAGACACCGTGTTTCGATTCAGGAAGTCAGGATCTTTATCGTACTGCTCCTTCCACGAAATCGTATTGGGAAGGAAGAAGAGCTGCACGGTGTCGCGGAAGGCGTTCTTCGGCGCGATAGCACGGTGAAAGTAGTTCTGGTTGAACAACGTCGCGTCGCCCGGCTCGCTGTCCAGGTGGAACGGCCGGTACGGAATGCCGTGTCGTTGAGCGAACTCATCAAGATTCCCCATGCGCTCATTCGGAAATTGCCCGAAGTACCCGGCATCGCGAAACGCCATCGTGTCCTTACGGTCCATGAACTCCGTTGCGCCGCGATCGGCATTGGCGGGGGTCAGATGGAGGAAGAGTTTGCACGTGCACGGCGGGAACGTGTCGCAGTGCCAGAGCCACGAGCCGGTGACCGTATTCGTCGGCAATGTGCGTGATGCGGCGATCGATTCAATGCGGTAGTAGCCGTGAAAGAAGTTCATCAACGCTTGGTCGACTGCAGGAGTCTTGAGAACATCGAGAGTTTCCGTCCCCAGCGTGCTCAAGGGAGTGGCGATACGCACTTGCAGTGCATCTTTCTTCATCCGGCTGTCACCCTGCTCGATCAAACTGGAAATTTTCTCCGAGAGCGCCCGCGCGCGGTCGGCAGGGAACACGTTCTTGAGGGAAAACGCCGCGGTCGTCTCGAGCGGCGACGATGGCAGCGTGACACCGGGGTTCTTTCGCCGGAACGCCTCCATGCAGTCACGCGAATACCTTGAGTAGACGCGGTTCATGCCGATCGGGCCGGTATTGTTGTACCGCTTGTAGTAAAAACGGGAGCGCTGAATGCTGCGCATCCCTTTATCAAACGCCTTATGGAGGACAGTCGAACCCATGGCGGAAGTCTACGCTTTCTCGTATGGTACGGGCCATGGAAAATAAGGGTCGCCTCTGGTGGTTCGCCTTTCATCTGAAGCAGTTTTTCTACCAACTGCTGCGAGTGGACGTTCTGCGGCAATTGATCGCAATTCTTCGGTACTGCTTCTATGCGCTGCTGCTCCGCCGCCTCAAGACCCTCGAGCCGAAGACCGGCGACGTGGGGGTGAATACCGTCTATATGAACCTGCAGGGACTGAGGAACTTCGCATGGATGGGCGTCAATCGCAGCAGCCTACTCGCCTACCCACTCGCCGCGATCCGCGCGAGTAAGGGCGCACCAGTCCTGAGCATCGGACCGCGGTCGGAGGGAGAACTTCTGAATTTGATGGGTCTCGGCTTCCGGAATGTCCACGGATTAGACTTGATGTCGTATTCACCGTGGATCGACCTCGGCGACATGCACGAGATGCCGTATAAGGACGATCAATTCGGCGCCGTGATGGCGGGCTGGGTCATCGCGTACAGCGATAATCGGACGAAGGCGGCCAAAGAGATCGTCCGCGTGACCAAGAACGGCGGCCTCATCGCGATCGGCGTCGAGTACACCGTCCAATCGGCGGAGGAACTGACCAAAGAGCGCGGTTTTGAATTCTGCGACGTCGAACGTCTGGAATCTGTGCGCGCTATCCTCGATCTCTTCGGTGAGAACGTCGACCATGTGTACTTCTCGCAGGATTTACCGAAGAATCCGCCGCACAAATGGCAATTATTGGTGATCTTCTCGATGAAGAAATATGATGTCATGGTGAACGTAGCAAACCATACACCTCCTTCAATCTCCGCGCAGATTCCTTGAGCGAATACAACCGCACCACCTCCTCCCGATACTCTTCTCCTTTCTTTTGACGTTCTTGCGGACTCAACCGCAGGAATTCCTCCGCGTGCGCGGTGAGCTCTTCCACATTTCGCAGAGGAACGACCAGTGACGGGTCGATGGGACCCAGAACTTCCGACGTCGCACCCGCTTCGAACGCAAACGCCGGTCGCCCGCAGGCGAGTGCTTCTATAAGGGAGAGCCCGAAGCCTTCGTAGAGAGAGGTGGAGATGAGCGCAGCTGAACTTTTGAGCAGGGTGATGAGTTTTTCCTGCGACACCGTCCCGAATGTCGTCACTCCCGCGATAGATTGAAGCGCCGCCCGCTGCTCCGCACTCCTGCGCCCGACATCGGCAATCTTGAATCCCTTTGCGGCGAGCGTCTTGTACGCACTCAGAAGATATTTGAAGCCTTTGCGTGGATGAATGAACGATCCAATGGAGATCACGTCGAATGCTGAGGTCGTGAGGTCACTCGGCGTGAAGAGATCCGGATCAATCCCATTCGGAACGATCTCTAGAGAAGAGACATCGCATCCGTAATCATCGGCGATCCTCTGTGCGGATGTTTTGGAGACCGTGACGATGTGCTCAAGCGTCCGGCAGAACTTTTTCTGCCAGGCAACGATCAGCGCATACTTGAGTCGCCAGAGTATCGCCGCGAAGAATGATGACTCTTCGATGGCGATCGCGCGGTCAACGGATGCGGGATGATGGATGAGCAGCATCACCGGAACTCCGGTTGAACGAAGGGTGAGCAGAGCCGGACCCATTGTTTGATTGAGATGGATGACATTGAACTGCTTCCAGAACGGATCCGATGCGGGATACTTTTTGATGACGCTACGCGCGAAGAGATAGTCACTGCATCCGTAATAGTACGGCCCGAGCGATCCACCGAGGGTGATGACGGTGACGTTCGGCGGCAAGTCCGGGTGCTCCGGCTTGGTGCGATTGCACAGAATCGTGAACTCCACGTCCGGAAGCGCAGCCAGCAGCGGCAGGTGATTCGCTCCTTTATAGGCATCGAGCACCGGTATGAGGAGACAGATATGCATCATCAGCGCTAGAATACGCGCATGGCTGCCGAGCGCCCATCGGTGATTGCGATTATTCCCGCTCGCGGAGGCAGCGAGCGCGTGCCCGGCAAAAACCTCCTGCGGCTGGCCGGGATCCCGCTTGTCGCCCATAGCATCACCCACGCGAAGCGCTCAAAATCGGTGCAGGAAGTCTACGTCTCGACCGAAGATCCCGAGATCGCGGCGGTCGCCAAGACCTTTGGCGCACAGGTGATCCGCCGCCCATTGGAACTGACCGGACCGCAGTCGAGCAGCGAGGCGACGCTGCTGCACGTGCTCGATGAACGAAAAAAGAAAGGAAAGAAAGACCCCGATCTCATCGTCTTCCTGCAATGCACGTCACCGATCCGCCGCTCCGAGGATATTGATCGTGCAGTGACGCAATTGATTGATGAAAAGGCCGACTCGCTCTTCTCCGCGACCCGCAACTTCGCGCTCATCTGGGCGCAGAGCAAAAAAGGCCCGG
>CAYJTW010000021.1:0-13025 GCA_964373225.1 uncultured Candidatus Peribacteria bacterium | reverse complement strand
GCTCAAGTCCACCGCGATGGACCTGAATATGGAGGAGCTCGAAGTGCCGGCGTTTATGCGGAAGCCGCTGAGCAAATAACAATCATTTGAATCATCCAGAACCGAGAGACCGGGGATCTCTCGGTTCTTTGAATGCAGAGCCTGTCCCGAGTAGCTCGTCGCGGCGCGGCGAGCGTACGAGGGAGGGATCCTCGGTTTCTTGATGCGTGCCCACCTCACCCCCCCGCCCCCTCTCCACGCTACGTGGAGAGGGGGAGTGTCCCCACGACATACTGTTCCCCCTCTCCGTGCGGCACGGAGAGGGGGTTAGGGGGTGAGGTGTGTCAATGCGTCCCCGTACTCCCAAACCCCCCTCTCGTCTCTTTCCCATGCGAATCCACCTCACTCCACTGCGCCTTCTCCACCTTCACAAAAATTCCCTGTGCAATGCGTTCCCCGCGTTCCACGGTTACCGGCGCGTCGCTGATATTCTGCACCTGCACGAGCAGTTCATCTTTTGCCCCGTGGTAGTCGCAATCGATGACGCCGAGGCTATGCGGACAGACGAGCGCCTTTTTGCGCGGGAGCGACGAGCGGGGGATGATGAACAGCGCGTAGCCTTCCGGAACCTTCACGATCACGTTTCCGGGTACCAGGGCGATCGTCCCGGGCTCAATGACCGTCGTCTCCCGCGTGATCAGGTCAAAGCCGACGGCCCCGGCGGAATGGTACTGGGGCAGGGGAAGTGACGGATCGATGCGCTGGATGGAAATGGGAAGTGTCATAGATGAATGTCGAACTCCTTCTTCTGATAATTGAAGGTAATAGGAAAGAGTTTGAAGAAGTCTTGCTGGCCGAGAATGTTCAAGGCGTTATAAGAAATATCACGAGTAAATGCAATGGGAACGGCATGAAATGTATTTCCACCAATTTCGAGAGTGACGTCATGTTGGTACCCGACGATTCGATGGCCGGAGACGCCTTCAAATTCCAAGCGAATATCACTTTCCTCCACATGAACGATGCCGAGGAGTTCGGCAAGTTCTGCATCAAAAATACTGCTTGCCGCACCGGAGTCCACTAACGCTTCTGTGAAATAACGCTGTTCGCCCCGGCTCACAAAAAATGGGATGATGGGCATCAGGCAATCCCTATAGAGAGTGTAGGAAAACTTCATGCTCCTCCGATAAATCTCCGCAGCGTCCTTGGCATTCGGGTAATGAGCGGCATAGCAACACCCTTCTTGTGAGCGATATCCAGCACTTGCTTCGCACTGTCTCCAGATGCAACAACAGTTATTCTGTCGTCCTTAAGGGCGACCCATTTACCTTTGTACTTTTTGGCCATTGCCGTGCGATCGATGACGCGCATAGGATGAGAGTGTAGTGCAGCAGGGGCATCCTGTCGAGAAAATTCCCGCGTGATCAGGTCAAAGCCGACGGCCCCGGCTGATTCATATTTGGGGAGCGGAAGTGACGAGTCGACGCGTTGAATGGAGACGAGCATCGTCATGGAGGATGCACGCGTGTCCTGCGGGAATCAATGGTGCGCGACTCCGTTCACTTGCGCGAGAGAAGCACGTGCGGCGTTTCGGTCCTCGACGGACCGGACGGCGTTGTCCAATGACAGCTGACCTGCACTGCCAAATTCGTCGAGGAAGCTATCCGGAGGGCTTTGTCCGTTGACGTAATCTTTCGTGAATTCTTTGAGAGTATTTTTCAGCACTTGCAAATTGCTTCTGTCCCGCAGCACCTCTTTGAGCCCTTCCAAAAAATATTTCGTGGCTTGGGACAAATCAAAGGAGGTCTCTTTGCCGTTGTACAGCAAATCTTCACTCCTCGTTGTATCGAGATTGGCCCATTCGTCGAGCTCGTACTGACCCGTTCCGGTTTTCTTATCCTTCTTGATCGTCTTCTGGAAATTCTTCCAGTGTTTCGTTCCTTCAATTTTTCCCCGGAGAGATCCGACGAGTTTTGCGACGAAGTTGTTGAGATTCTTGCGGTAGTTCATGGTGGTATATGAGCCTTCGGCGGATGGCGGCTGCCCTCGCAGTTGGCTTGCCGAGAGGATCGCGTAGGAATCCTTGTCGCGAGCTTTCTGCGTCACGATGTTGTCGTAATCGATGTAGGCGGTGATCGCTTCGGCGAGATTATCGGCGTCTTCGAAACTGAAGCGTTCCATGTGTTTTTCGTCTTCGAGCTGCGCGAGCCGACCGAAGACCTTGAATTTTCCGCTGTAGCCGCAGTAGAGGTTCTTAAGCGCTTCGGGCGACATCTTCTGCCGGCTGCCACTGACGACGTCGGCCATGTTGCGCACGGCGATGAAGTTCAGCTGCGGCAGCAGCAGCGGCACGTCTTCGTGGTCGATGCTCTCCGCGCGCGTACCGGACGTTGCTTTGCTGACGCGAGCCTGGACGTGGGTGTCGCGGACGAGTTCCAGCTGGATCCACATCGTCGTTTTCGCGCCTGGTTTGAAAGTATCTTTGCCGTCGTCACCCTTTTCCGTCAGGCGCCTGGCAAGCTCTTTTACTTCCGGCAGCGTGTTATTGCGTCCATAGAAGTAATCGATGAACGGGAATTGGTTGAGCACGCCGCCTTCGGCACCCGCCATGGTGCGAAGACGGTCGATACTGAGAATGCCCGAGGAGACGCCCCGAATGAGATAGTAGAATTTGTCTTCCATGCTCATTTTACCCATATCAATGGCGTAGTGAATGACTTTCTCGTACAGGTGTGGCTTGATGTCTTCTGGCGGCGTGCCATGTTTATGTGCGTTCCATTCCTCCATGAGACGCAACTGTTTATTGAGTTCCGATTTCATGCCTCCACCGACGTTGCTTAACTGGTCGACCCAGGCGTTGAAATGATCCATACCGCTCTTGGTCTTGCTGTCATTTTCCGCGCGCCAGTGATAGTAGAGCTCTTTGTCATTCCAGATGTAACTGACGATTTTGCGGAGCCATGTATCGCGCAGCACGTCGCTCCGCTTGCAGGCGCCAATGGGCATACTGTAGCCCGAAATGGAGTTCAACGTTTTCCAGACACCATCGTCGTTCCAGTCCATTTCGCCCCGATCGCAGAGGAGCGAGATGATACCGCGGATGGCGTCTTTATTTGTGGTGTAGTGCAGGAAGTGCAATAGCGTATGACTGTCTTCGTTCTTCATGCCCTCTTGCCACTTGCTGGCGGCTTCCTGCTCGGTGCCCGAGTAGCGGCGCTGGTGGTAGGCGTGCAATCCCGGGACGTAGTTGCCGAGACCGGGGATCTTTTTAAGCAGGGTACTATCTTGCAGCGGCTTGGAAAGGGCATACCCGACGTCTTTGAGCAGTGCATCCTGGCGTCGCTTGTACATGTCTTTGATGTCTTCCATCGTGTCGTTCCAGAGCCGGACGATGTCATTGATGCTCGCGAGGCGGATGCCGCCCGTCAAGCTTTCCCACGCGCTCACGTACCGAGATTCTTTGGTGGTATCGAGACGATCGCCGTCGTATTTCCTTACAACACCCTCCAGTTTTCCCAGGTAACGCTGCAGGTTCTCACACCGTTTTCGATCGGCTTCATTGTCCTCGGGCGCAACGCCTCCATCCCACTTTTTTTGGTTGATGAATTTTTGCGACAGTTCGGTGTGTTCATTGTTGCCGTCTGTGTAGAGCTCTTGGAATGTCCGGAAGATATCGCGGGGCATTTGGTCATCGTTCTTATAGGCGCCGATGAACTGCTTGATGTTTCCGAGCATTCGTGAGCTCTCCCCCAAGCTTTCTTTCATGCTGAAGACTTCTTTTTTCGGTTTCTGATCCTCGGTATCTTCATCGACCGTCGTGAACGGTTTCCAGTCTTTCGGAGGTCCAATGCTTTCGAGTTGCCCGCGCAATTCATTGTGTTTTTCGTTGAGATTCGTCGATGCTCGAGCGGGCGCGCCCTTTTCGAGCATGGTGAATAGCGTCTCTTCATTGGGATCGAAGTTGCGCTGCCACCTCGCCTTCCAATCTGCGTACCGCACCAATAACTCTTCCGTGTACGCCTTTTTTTTCACCTCCGCCGGCAGGTTTTGTTTTTCGATGTGTTTGTAGGATCCTACATTCTTGAGGCCGAACAGCAATTCCTCGAATGTCTTTGTTCCGCTCTTCTGCTGACGGAATTGCTCGAAGGTGAGCGTGATGAGGTTCGGAAGCAGGCCGCTGCGTTCGGTGAGGATGTGCAGCACGGCGTGGCCGCGTTCGTGCTCCAATGCTTTTCCCAGGCTCGAGTGGTCTTTGTGCTTGCGGTTGATTTTCACTTTTCCCGTGCCGCGGTCATACCACGCAAAGACATCATCGGGCAGAGTGTCGACAAGGATCGGTGTACGGGCATTCGGATGGTTCATCTCCTCAAGGTACTCGATGCAGGTTTTGAGTTTGTCCACCTCTGATTGCGCGTTGTACATCGCGCGCAGTCCGCGGTGGCGGTCGCCGTCTTTTTCCGCCGCATCCATTTGATCCGTGAGTGCCCGATGCATTCCTGTCAGCATTCCTTCGATGTTGAGGTACGTCGTAATCCTGTGGCGCAGAGCCGGATGTAGATCGCGTCGTATGGTTGCATCGCTGGTATCGCGATTTGAGCGAATCGGGATGAGTGCGCCGATTGTTTCATCCAATCGTTTTCGCGTGTCCTTACACACACCTGCGAGGACTGTCTCGATGGATGTGTTGCGCGTTTCGGCTTGCATACGGGCTTCCGTTGCCTTCGACTCTTCGACGGTTTTCTCGAAATATTCCGGATGACTGAGAAGCGCCAGACATCGCGTAATGTTCCGCTGAATTTCAGGGGGAAACGTGGCGGGAGTCACGCATTTGTCCAGCTGGGCGCGCAGCTGCACTCGCGCTTCGGGAGTTGTGCATCCCTGATAATTGCGAATTACTTCGAGGTAGTTATTGAGATCAGTGAGGAATTTATACTTCTCCTGTTCGGGAATGCCGAGAAGTGACCGTGCCATGTCTATGCGCTCTGACCATGCTTTCCCTTCGGGCAGCTCTTCCTCGATCTTGCGGATCTCGTCAGCCATCGTGAATGCCCACGTTTCGATATCAAGCTGTTCCTGCTGCAAGCGCACGAGGTCTGGTTCCAGACTCCGGGGATCATCCGGTTTTCTCAAGAGCTCCTGTTCGCGCTTGTCCCACTTGACGATGTCACAGTCGGCATTCTCAAGAAAGTTCAGCTTGGCCTTAGGATCAGACGGATCATTGGGGCCGGGCGGCATGTCGTAATTCGTCTCCGGCTCGATGCCCTGCGGATATGCGAGTTCGGGGAATGCGAGACGGAAAGCATCATTTTCCCCCTTCGTATTCTGCCGGTACTGGCGCAAGACATGCTTGCGCAGCTGGTCGAATTCGACCAGAAAAACGACGACGCTCACGCCGTACGTCCGGAGGAACGCAGAATCGAGGGATTTCGCCCGGCTCTGGGCTTCACGCTTCTCCGGATTCGTCGTCTCGGTCGGCTTCTTCCCGAAGACGTTCTCGCCGCCGTTCCTGAGTATTTCTTGTACATCGGTGATGTCGTGTACGTTCTCGATGTTCAATTTTCTGATCATCTGGTTCAGACGGTCGGCGTGCAGCCGGTAGATGAACCGTGCGCGTTGCTGGAGTTGGGCGTTGAGGATGATGCGCAGGCCATGTTCCTGCCTCGTTAGACGCTCGAGATACGTCTCGGACTTCTCGTACTGCTGAGACAACTGCGATGCGCTCTTGCCTCCGAAGTTCTTCTTCTCGCGAAGTTTCTTGTCCGCGTTGCGCTTGATCTCCAGGATCGCGTCAATGCAGATATTGTCCTTTTCCTTGCGACTCAGTCTCCGCCCTTGCTCGCCTTCAACGTTCTTAAAATGGTTCTCAAAAGCAGTTTGCAACTTCGACCCAAGAGTTCCATCTGGCCGTAGAATGGATTGTTGCATCATCTTTTCTTCACGTTCAATCTCCTGCTCAATCGCTCTGCGCGTGGATTCATCAACACGCTTGTCTTGTGTTTCATGCAAATCGTTCTGAAGTTCGATGATCTTCTTGAATCGGTCGTCGATTTGCATGAATCCTTCCAATTGCGATTTGAGTGTTTCGAATTTCTCGATCGTTCTGCGAATATCGCGAGCGCTCTGTAGTGTCACTTCTGGATTTGCTTCCAATTGTCCTTCGATGTCCGGAGAGAGCTGATCGATGAAGCTCTGCTTGAGGGTCGGCGGGCAGTGCGCGCACACCCAGTCGAACAGGTACATATCCGCTGTATTGACTCTGATGAAGAGTGCCTGCAACGACAGATCGTGGGTGGCAACAATGGCAGCAAGTTCATCGAGATGAGGATCAGAGATGGACTGTCGGATGAATGCGAAATCGTTCTCCGAGATCAAAATAGACTCTCCAACCTGTTGCAGCCGCTTCTGAGGGATGCGGTGAAGGTAGATGAGATGTTCCGCTACTTCCTGCGAATCGATCGATGGTCGATCAATGCCAGCGACGTCTTTCGCAAGGGCGCTTCCCGCCATGATGCCCTCGATCCTTGTTGCTGCGGTTTGTGCAGTAATCTCCGTCGTCTTCCCTTCCTCGGGTGTCGGCGTCTTCCCTTTGTCGGGATTCGGATTACTGCCCATCGGTACCGCAAACCCCGCCTCCCGCCGCTCCCGGGTGGGAGAGTGGTGGGGGGCAAAGTGGCCGGTGAGGAACCGGTCCAACGGCATTAGAGCTTACAGAGGCGGATAATGGCGTCGAGGAAGTATTCCTTTTGATCTGCCCGCAGCGGGATAAATTGGCTGAGGGTTGTGCGAATCAGGGTGGGGTCGATCGGGCCGGTCTGGATCCGGATGTCGCCGCGCAAGCGCGCTTTGCGGATAATCCGCAGTTCCGTGAAGAGCGGTGTCTGAGTCAGCCAGAAGTCTTTGCACTGGTCCCAGGGCGTGAACGAATCCTCAAATTGCACGCCGTCGATCTCGATGCGGATGGTCCTGAGCGGCGTCTTTTCGTTGCGGACGAGGAAGTAGACCCCGCCGAGCAGCAGCGACACGAGCGTCACCGTCCATGCTCCACTGAGGATTCCGTAGGCGGCGACGATCAGCACGATTGCGCCGCCGGTCATGTACCAGCGTGTCGAATGTTCGTGGTTAAAATGCGTCGCGGCGCTCCACGCGAGGAGCACTTTTGGCACGCGCAGCCCGGGGGTGGCGGTCGTCGTATTCTGCGCAGTATTCATGGCCGGAGAGGGGGTGGGTGTTTGTGTGTCCAAAATCCTTTTATTATAGCGCAAAAGTCGTGTTTTTAGTACGGGCGGCATCTTGATTATTGATAAAAGTATTGTTTTCTATACACTATAGAGAAATATGCTTCAGGCAGACATTCTCGGCCCAGAGCAGACCAGACAGGAGTTCACGGACGACAAAGTCCGTTCCTTTGCGGAAGCAATCATTGCTCACTACGAAGGGCTACAGGCGAAGGAGCTTGCAGGATCGCGATCGCACATACAAGAGCATGCCGGACGAACGCACTCTGCTGCATCGCGACTATTTAAAAGCAAACCTCAACGGGAGAGAGAAATCACCGGAATGCAGTCATTGCTCGCCGGCTCCCGTGACAAAGGTCAGCTCTTTACCGCGCGGGTCGGAGAAAAAATTATTGGTAGTACGGGATACAGGCTGATCGGCTACGATCCCAAAACACGCAGACCGGTGTGGGAAATCGTTCAGGTGTTTGTGTCGAAAGAGAGCCGTGGAAGCAAGTTGTCGTGGACGTTGATGGACAGAGCCGAGAATGCCATCAGGAAGGCCAGTCCCGTTGCGACAGTCGTGATCGTGTCCGATAACCCGTCCGTTCAAGGCTGGGCAAAAAGCAGGCAGTACGGAACAATCACTCTCGAAGACCACTGGAGAATGGAGCATCCGTCGGAGACTCTTCCGGATCAGAAGAAGACGGAATTTCAGGGAAAGGGCAAGACATTGCTGGCGTTTCGGAAGTGAGTCACATAGCCGCCGAAGAACTTTTATGAGGAACCTGTCCGATCCGGAACGCCGGTGTACTGCCGATTTCCCGCGGCAGAGAGCGAATACGCTCTGCATGACGGAACAAAGAATGCTTCGCTGCCTCAAGACAGCACTGGAAGATCACAGGGAATAATTCCAGTCCCGCGCATCCCATCCGCGGCTCATGCAACTTGATTTTTTTGTGTGCCAACAGCTCCGCGATCCACTCTTTGATGAGTGCGATACATTGCTCGTTCAAGGCGAGAGTAGAGCCTTGCAGCGCAAAATCTTCCGCATGAAACGGTGGCCAGAAAAAGTCTCCTTTTGGCTTCTGCGGAGCGACGGGCCCCCTACGCATGACGTGGTTGATCGCATTGAAAATGCTGTCGTGGGACGTTGCGATGTGCATCATCGTGGAAAGAACAGATCGGGCAATCTCCAGATATTCTTCCGGCGATGGATCTTTGCCACAGTGCGCGAAATATGTGTCGGGAATGACATCGAAATAGGAATAACTGACGACAGCGGCATTCTCGATACCAAAGTTGATGACCTCTTTGAACATGCTCAATGCTCTTTCATCATCGTTGTCTCCATCGACAATCACGCCTGGTCGAATGGTGCTGATGCGCTGTGCGAATGCTCTGAGCGCGGTTCGTGTTTGTTCTCCCACCGCATCCCTCGTAGCGGCAGTCTCTCGCACTGTTTGGAGATGAGCCTTCTTGACCTCACTGAAGGATGCGACGGAAATCCTCCGCAAGCAGTCGATGATGTCTCTGCGGGAGGGTGCGTTGAGAACAACGGTATCCATGAACTGCACGGCGTGCTCTGGAACACTGACGTCATGTTCGTTGCAGAGTTTCACCAGTGCCTTCGCATGTGGACGAAACCATGTGACGTTGTTTGCTTTGGCGTTCGCCACATTCTCTTCGACGAGCCACGGTACATGTGAATGGAGCTCATCGATCCATTCTTTGGTGCTGACACCGCGTTCGGGCATAGGCAGTACAATGAGTTTGAATGGTATTTGTGTCAAACTGGTGGGCAATACTGGATTCGAACCAGTGACCTCCACAATGTCAATGTGGCGCTCTAACCAGCTGAGCTAATTGCCCGGGAAGGGCAGAGTAGCAATTCACTCGTAATGCGTCCACATTCGCAGAACCTTCACAATTCGCTGTTTTTGCAAAACCTGATACACCAAGCGGTGCTGAATGTTGATTCGCCGTGAATATGCTCCATACAAGTCTCCAATAAGTTTTTCAAACGGTGGCGGATTCTGAAAAGGATTTTCTTCTACGATTGCTAATAGCTCCTTCGCCTTTGCGGCGAGCGGAGTGCCTTTGAGTTTTTTCGCATCCTTCTGCGCCTGTTTCATGTACACGATGCAATATCTCACAGGTCAATATGACGGGAACCGCGGGAAGCCGACTCGTGCATGCCGCTGCGGATCGAATCCCGCATGCCGGGAATGGAGAGCAGGTAGAGTGTTTCCTCGACGGCGCGCCAGTCGTCTTCCGAGATGAGTACGGCATTACCCTGTTTGCCCGTGATCACGATCGGCTCATTGCCGTCCTGCACGGTGGCGATCAGACGGTAGAGTGTCGCGCGGGCTTTGGTGGCTGTGACGGTCATATGTCTATATCGTACGCTTTTGCGTACGGAATTGCAACCTCTTTTTCTGCATTCTTTTACAATGTTCCACGCCCCCGCGGAACCGGAATCGTCTCTATGGGAAGCCGAAAATCAGGAGTGCTCCAAAAGAAATATCCCAGAGGGTCTATCGGTGATTCTTGACAGTGCCGATGATGCGGTCATGCTCCACGCTCTCCTCGATCTCCTCTTCCCCCGTCGCTCCCTCACAGGATCTGAAGGGGGCTTCATCACAGCGTCTGAACTGAAATCGTTGCGATCTGTTCCGGTGGTTCTGCGTGACCATGAACTGCGATCACATGGAATGGTGCACATCGACCGGATCGTCGCAGCCGCTGATTATGATTCGGTGCCGATGCTGCATCGGGCGATCCATGCGTTCAAGTACAAGAAGATCCGGGGGATGTCTGAGGTGTTAGGAGGTTTGCTTACAGAAGCTTCATCGGAAGTGATGCCTTTTTTCATGCCCTCACCCCCCGCCCTCTCCCATCGCAATGGGAGAGGGGGCTGTCCCACGCTCTGTCCGGTCCCCCTCCATTGGATCCGGAGATTTTCGCGCGGATTCAATCAGGCCGAGCTGCTCGCTCATGAAGTTGGACGGAGCAGGGGATGGGAGATTCAGAATCTTTTGAACAGGACTCGCTGGACCGGTTCACAGGTCGGACGACATCGGAGAGATCGCCTGGTTGGTGTCAAAGATGCGTTCGCGATCCAATCAGGAATGAAAATTCCAATGCATGTGATTCTCGTCGACGATCTCTCGACGACGGGAGCGACAATGAATGAGTGCGCGAAGGTTTTGAAAAACGCCGGCGTGAAAAACGTGGAGGGATTGGTGCTCGCGCTTGGATAATCCCTCGTACGCTCGACTCCGGCGAGCCACTCGGGACGAGCAATTTTTGAGTTCATCGCATTGGGGAATTTTCCCTTCCAGAAGGCAAGACGAAGTCGTGTGGAAAACCTTTTTGTTTTCCACAGCAGCCCGTACCATCGCGTTCCAATGACTGTGCTGATTTCTGCACTGGCGTTTCTATTGCTCTTGAGCTTCCTCGTGCTTATCCATGAGTGCGGGCACTTCTTTGCCGCGCGATGGGCGGGCGTTGTCGTCGAAGAATTCGGGTTCGGCCTCCCTCCGCGTGCCAAAACGCTCTTCCATAAGGGCGGCACGCGGTTCTCGCTCAACTGGATTCCCTTTGGCGGGTTTGTGCGGCTGCAGGGCGAAAATGCGGCGTCCGAGCGCGAGCGCCGGACGGCGGGGAACTTTGCCGCTGCGAGCATCCCCGCGCGCGTGATGATCCTCGTTGCGGGAGTCTTCATGAATCTCATGTTCGCCCTGATCGTCTTCACGATCGGGTTCTCCGTCTGGCAGTGGATCCCCACGTATCTCACGCTCGACGCAATGAAGGAAGCCTCGGTACAGGGGGAGATCACGCTGAGCCCGGGCGTGCGGATCGGGACCGTACAGGCGGGCGGCACAGCGGCGGGAGCGAAGGTGCCCTCACCGAGCACTCTCCTGAAAGTCGACGACACTCCCGTGTACGTTCCCGCAGACGTTGTTACGGCGCAGAAAGGCAAGCAGTTTGTGAAGTACACGCTCATGAAAGAGGGTGCGGAAAAGGAATCGATCTACACGGTTCCCGTCCGCGATGGGAAGACGGGCATCGAGATCTCGTTTTCTCCCCACGTGTACTCCCCGCCGCGGTCGGTGCCGGTCGGATTCCTCCTGTCGCTCAGGGAAGTGAAGGTGACGACGGTGCAGACGATCATCGGCGTTTCGCACCTCGTGCGGTCGCTCGCATGGCGCGGGAGCGTGCCCGAGGGCATCACCGGCATCGTCGGCATCGCCCAGCTCACGCATAATTCGGTGCAGGAAGGCTGGGGATCGTATGTGCGATTGATGGCCGTCTTGAGCCTCAGTCTGGCGATCCTGAACATCCTCCCGTTTCCGTCGCTCGACGGGGGCCGGCTCATCTTCGTCCTTGTCGAGGGCATCGCGCAGCGCCCCGCGCCGCGGCGGTTTGAACTGATTACCAACACGGTCGGATTCCTCGTCCTGATCCTGCTGATCGTTCTGGTCACCTTCAACGATATCTGGAAATTATTCTGATTCGCGGGTCGAAGACCCGCGCTGGCCATTTGACCATCCGACCATTCTCCATGAACCCCACCGCCACCCTCACACCGGCTTCCGTTCCGCCCTGCGTTCCCGCCATCTCGACGACGGACCTGTGGCTGCAGATCCTCAAGATCATCGAATCCAAAATCCAGCGCGGGCAGTTCATCACGTGGTTTAAGGATACCGCCGTGCTCGGACTCGAAGAGGGCAATCTCGTCGTCGGCCTGCCGCTGCCGATGTTCCTCACCTGGCACATGCAGCACTACCGCGGCCTGACGCTCGAGGCTGCGCAGCAGATCGATCCGGGCATCCGGGAGATCGTCTACACGGTCGACGTCGGTCTCAAGGATAACCGTGAACGTTCTACCGATCTGCTGGAGCATTTTCCTGAACTCAAAAAGCGCAAGGTGGCGGGACGCCAGGAGGTCAAGCTTGCCGAAGGCATCGTCAGCAAAATTCTGAGCCCCAGGTACATGATCGAGAATTTCATCGTGGGGACGAGTAACCGCCTCGCGCACGCCGCGTGCATGGCCGTCGCCCGCGAACCGGGAGGCAAGTACAATCCGCTCTTCCTCTACGGCGGCGTCGGGCTCGGCAAAACGCACCTTCTGCAGGCCACCGGGAACGCCATCCTCAAGGCCCATCCGCGCTCGACGGTCGTCTACACGACGAGCGAGGACTTCACGAACCAGGTGGTCGAAGCCATTCAGCACCAGAAAATGGACCAGTTCAACCGCCGCTACCGCACGGTCGACGTGCTGATCATCGACGACATTCAATTTATCGCCAACAAAGACCGTACGCAGGAGATCTTCTTCCATACCTTCAATACGCTCTACGAGGAACGCAAGCAGGTGATCATCTCGGCCGACCGCCCGCCGCAGGAACTGCAGCTCGAAGACCGGCTCATCTCGCGCTTCGCCCGCGGCATGATCGCCGATGTCTCGCAGCCCGACTACGAAACGCGCCTCGCGATCCTCAGCGAAAAGGCCGCCGAGTACGAAATCTTCCTCGACCGCACGGTGCTCGAGTTCATCGCGCAGCATGTGACGAAAAATGTCCGTGAACTTGAGGGCATTCTGATGCAGGCGGTCGCGCTCTACGAACTCGAGCAGCGGATGCCGACGGTCCGCAGTATCTCCGAAATCATGAGCAAGCTCAGCATGGATCCGCTCAAAGATGAAGAGGCGGTTGGTTTCACGAAGCCGCCCAAGCGCAAGCCGACGTTCCAGGAGATCATGGAGGCCGTCAGCCGCTACTACTCGGTCAGCCTTCAGGATATGACCGGCGCCTCGCGCGTCCGCGA
>CAYJTW010000020.1:0-13395 GCA_964373225.1 uncultured Candidatus Peribacteria bacterium | reverse complement strand
AGCAATGAGACTTGCGGGTATTCCCCAGGAAGCTGCTCGGGTAAAACACACGGTGTACTCGGTTCTGGCAGAGCACAATCGCAGAATTGTCGAAATGGATGAATTGGGGGCAATTTTTAGAGCGAGGAAAGTCCCATTTGACGTTTCTCATTATATCTCCTTCTGTCAAAAATATGAGAGGTCCCCGGAAGAAATATTTCAGAGGTTTTTCATTCTGGAATTTATCAAAAGGTGTAGAAAAGGGAAACCATTGGAAGAACAAAAATCATGGATAAAATATCTTTCCGGAAGAAATGGCTAGCCTCTACAGTGACCACGCAACATCATTTTTTGGCATCATCCACAACCTCTGCGTCTTTCACGTTTTCATCCCCTTTCTTTTGCGATGAATCCGTCTGCTGCTGGTTCTTCTTGGCGGCTTCTTCATACACGACTTTGCCGATCTCCTGCGCTTCGGCACCGAGCGCATCCGTTGCCTTTTTGAGTTCTTCGGCGGTTGCGTGTTCCTTCTTGAGCAGATCTTTCACGTCATTGATCTTCTCATTCACGTTCTTCTTCACGGAATCGGGGATTTTCGCGTCGTACTCCCGCATCTGCTTTTCGATGGTGAACACAAGGCTGTCGGCGTTGTTGCGCGCATCGACCGCCTCGCGCTTCTTTTTGTCTTCTCCGGCGTTGATCTCGGCGTCTTTGCGCATCTTCTCCACTTCGTCTTTGCTCAGGCCCGTGGAGCCCTGGATCGTGATGTGCTGTTCTTTCCCCGTGCCCTTATCCTTTGCGCGGACGCTGAGGATGCCGTTGGTGTCGAGATCAAACGCGACTTCGATTTGCGGCATACCCCTCGGTGCCGAAAGGATGCCGTCGAGGATGAAGCGCCCGAGCGATTTGTTGTCTTTCGCCATTTCCCGCTCACCCTGCACGACGTGGATTTCGACGGATGTCTGGTTATCGGCGGCGGTTGAGAAGATCTGTGACTTGCTTGTCGGAATTTTACTGTTGCGCTCAATCAGTTTGGTCGCCACTCCGCCGAGCGTTTCAATACCCATGCTCAGCGGCGTCACGTCGATCAGCACGATGTCTTTGTGAATATCGCCGCCGAGGACTCCCGCCTGGATTGCCGCACCGATCGCGACGACTTCGTCGGGGTTGACGCCCTGGTGAGGATCTTTCCCGAACAGTTCTTTGACCTTCTCGACGACCGCCGGCATGCGCGTCATGCCGCCGACGAGGACGACTTCGTCGATTTCTTTGATGGAGATTTTGGCGTCCATGAGCGCCGCCTGGCAGGGCTTGACGGTCTTCTCGATGAGCGCAGCAACGAGCGACTCGAGCTTTGCGCGGCTCAATTTCATGCTCAGATGCTTCGGGCCCGATGCGTCCGCCGTGATGAACGGCAGGCTGATCTCCGTTTCGGTGGCGGAACTGAGCTCAATCTTGGCCTTCTCGGCGGCTTCCTTGAGCCGCTGAATGGCGATTTTGTCCTTGCTGAGGTCCACTCCCTGATCCTTCGAGAATTCGTAGATGATCCAGTCAATGATCACCTGGTCGAAGTCGTCGCCACCCAGGTGCGTGTCTCCGTTTGTAGAGACCACTTCAAAGACGCCGTCGCCGAGTTCAAGCACCGAGACGTCAAAGGTGCCGCCTCCAAGATCGTAGACGATGATCTTCTGGCTCTTCCCGCCTTTATCCAGCCCGTAGGCGAGGGCGGCTGCCGTCGGCTCGTTGATGATGCGGACGACCTCGAGGCCGGCAATTTGCCCCGCCTCTTTGGTCGCCTGGCGCTGGGAATCATCGAAGTACGCGGGGACGGTGATTACAGCCTTCGTGACGGGAGATCCCAGGAACTTTTCGGCGTCGACTTTGAGTTTCTGCAGGACTTTTGCGCTGACTTCCTGGGGGAGCATTTCTTTTCCGTCGATGGTGATCACCGCGCGCTCCTCCTTGCCTTGTTTCACCTCAAACGGCATGTTGCTTGCCTCTTTCTTTACTTCGGCGAAGCGCCGCCCGATGAACCGTTTCGCGGAGAAGACGGTGCGCCTGGAATTGGTGACCGCCTGCCGCTTTGCCGCCACACCCACGAGCACTTCAGCATCTTTGAATGCCACCACGGACGGTGTCGTGCGATTGCCTTCGGCATTCGGGATCACCGTCGGCTCACCGCCTTCGATCACCGCCATGCAGGAATTTGTCGTGCCGAGGTCAATTCCGATGATCTTGGACATAGTGGAGAAAGAATTATCACTCAGGATTATAGAGTGCTAATTATGGCACGGTCAAGTGTTCTCGTACGGAACATGGAGACACTTGGAAACGAGCTCCCTTTCTGCAAGAATGCACGTTCATGTTCCTCGACGAAGCCATCATTGATGTCAAAGGCGGTCACGGAGGGCGCGGTTGCGTCGGTTTCCGCAGGGAAAAATATATTCCCATGGGAGGCCCCAACGGCGGCGACGGCGGTCGCGGAGGCGACGTCTACCTGATTGCTGATGACAACAGCGATACGCTCAGCGAATTCGCCTCCAAAAAGCGTTTTGAAGCGCCGAAGGGTGGCTTTGGCCTGGGGAAGAATTGTAACGGCAAAGACGGGCAGGACATGATGCTTCCGGTTCCTTCAGGCACAGTTGTTTCCCGTATCACCCC
The DNA here is from genome assembly GCA_964373225.1 of uncultured Candidatus Peribacteria bacterium. GTDB lineage: Bacteria > Patescibacteriota > Gracilibacteria > Peribacterales > Peribacteraceae > JABFSS01. Next base: position 10,755 of record CAYJTW010000020.1, on the reverse strand, counting down.
TCAGGACGGTGAACAAGAGAAGCTGACGCCACTCGGGGATCTCCTGGAACATGGCGATATGCTCCTGGTGGCGAAAGGCGGCAGAGGCGGTTACGGCAACGCCCATTTTAAAAGCTCGACACGACAGGCTCCAGACTTCGCGGAACTCGGTGAACCGGGTCAGCAGCTCACCGTCAAGCTGGAGCTCAAGCTCGTCGCAGACGTCGGCATCATCGGCTATCCGAGCGTGGGCAAATCCACGCTGATTTCGGTCATCAGTTCTGCGCGCCCAAAAATTGCCGATTATCCGTTCACCACGCTTGTCCCCAACCTCGGCGTTGTTACCGTCGACGATCGTCACTATGTCGTCTGTGATATCCCGGGCTTGATTGAGGGAGCAAGCGAAGGGAAGGGTCTGGGCCATGAGTTTCTTCGTCACAGTGAACGCTGCGGCGCACTCGTTCATATTCTTGACGTCGGGCGCTGCCTGCGCGAGGGTCAGGAGCCCGACGCGGAGCTCCTCACCGCGGACTATCGGACAATCCGCAAAGAGCTGACCGCTTACTCCCCCGCTCTGGCGCAGAAGAGAGAGCTGGTGATCCTCAACAAAATTGATCTGATTGATGATAAAACAGAAACTCTGAAAAAGGCTTTAAAAAGGGCGAAGATTGAATTATTTTCCGAAATTTCATGCGCGACGATGCACGGAGTCGATGCGCTCAAAAAGAAGCTCCTGCATGTCGTTCTTGAGGAGCGCCGGCACCGTTCACCGGTCACCGCAGAGAGCACCCGGGAGGCATCGGAACCTGCCGCCGCGATTCCCGTTCTCCGTCCTCATCTCACATCGGAGAAGATGGGTGCATACACAATTGAGAAGAGCACGGACGGCGCCGTCCGCATCCGCGGCAGGAGAATTGTCCAATTCACGGTCATGACGAACTTCGGCAATGAGTCTGCCGTCCGGAGATTTTTGGACGTTCTTGACCGGATCGGACTGCTGAACGCTTTGAAAAAACTGCGTACGGAAGAAGCAGCGCCGGTCTACATTGGCGCAATTCGCATTGACTCCTACCTCTGAGCCGCGCGTACACGGGCAAGTCCGGCCAGAGCATCCGGATCATCGGGATTCAGCTCCAGCGCCTGTTGATACATCTTCGCCGCTTCCTGAAACCTCCCCGCCTGTTCGTCAATAACGGCGATGTTGTAGTACGCCTGGGTAAAGAGCGGATTCAGAACGAGAAGTTTTTTAAATGTCTCGGCCGCTTTCCCGGGCTGATTGAGCTGGAGGTATGTCGCTCCCAGGTTATTGAGTGCGTTGCCGTACTGCGGATTCAGCGCAAACGCCTTCGTGTACAGTTTCACGGCATCCACGTAGTTGCCCTGACGGTATGCGACATTGCCGAGTTCGTAGTAGGCGTCGTAGTACAGTGGATCGAGCTTCATCGCCCTCGTATAATCCGCGACGGCCGTGGCGATATCGCCCTCGCGGAAGCGCAGAAGGCCCCTGTTCACCAGCGTGACAGGCCAGGTGCGTTTGGAGAGGAGCGTATTGAATTGCTCAAGCGCTGCGTCATTTTTCCCCTGCGAGAGGTATTCCATGCCCAGGTTGTTGCGAGCGGTCAGTGAGTCCGGAGAATTTTGGAGTGCGGATGTGAACAGCGCTTCACTGTTCCTCCAGTTTTTTGCCTGGAGGAAGGCCCCGATTCCTGCAAGCGCCGTGAGTGTTGCAACAACGCCCAGGAGCACAAGAGAATGTGCGCGATTCCGCTGCCGGAGGGTTTCCACACCGACAGCGGTGAGTACCAGCAGGCCGACCATGGGGATGTAGCCGTACCGGTCAGAGCCCATGTAGATCTCATTCCCCTTGGCGAAATTGATGAGCGTCGGACTCAGTGTGATCACGAAGAACGAGAGAGCGAACGCGACTTCCCTGGACCACCGCATGCTCGCGACGACGATGATGCAGAGAAGCACAACACCTGCCATCGGCAGGAGAAAATCCGGAGACGACACTGTCACGGCGCCGCTGTAGGGGTACAGAACGCTGAGGTGCGCCGGCCACACGAACGTTTCGAACGTGAACCACGTGCTCTTGAAGGCCATGAGGATCTTTTGGCTGGCGGTTGTGACGACGAAGGCATTCTGTTTGCCGAAGAGCGCGATGATGCCGAACACCAGAGAAAGCGCGAACCAGGGAATTTTCTCCCGGAAGGCCCCCCTGCTGAGCCGCCTGCCTTCTCTCCAGTCGAGCAGCAGGAGAACGACCGGCAGCGTGATGACGAGAACTTTCGCGAGGAGTCCGAGAAAAAAGAGAACGATGCCGCCCCAGTATGCCGTCCGGGAATCCCCTTCCCGATACCGAAGGTAGGCGATCATCGACGACAGGAAGAAGAACGTGGAGAGCACGTCTTTGCGGCCGGAGGCCCACGCGACGGCTTCCGTATTCTGCGGATGGACCAGAAACAGCAGCCCCAACATGACGGCTGCGGGAGCGCTCCCCGCGAGGAGCCACAGAACCCACGCAACGAGAAGCGCATTGAGCGTATGCCAGAGGAGATTCTGCGCATGGTAGACAAAGGGCTCAAGGCCGCCCATCCGGTAGTCCAACTGGTAGCTCACGGTCGTCAGCGGCGCATAGAGTTCCGGGTCATAGGACGTAAAGACATGGCGGAGCGTCCGGGGCGTGATGCGCGTGATGATCGGGTTCTGATAGATCAGGTAATTATCATCGAACGCGACGAAGCGGTTCTGCAGGGACTGCCCGTAGACCAGCAGAGAGCACGCTGCAAAGAGAGCGACAATGCCGGCGAGAATCTTCTTGTCGGGCAGTGCCCGTCCGTCAGCCATGAGCCGTATCCTACGCGACGACAACCAAAAAGAAACCGGACGGGGGCCCGGTTTCCTTGCCGTTGCACGTGTTCATTTGTTGCAGCTCTGCCACCGGGTTGCCGGATCAATGCAGGAACAGACGTAGTATTGTCCGGGGACGACTCCAAGGCACATCCCCGATGTACAGTCTCCGCCATTTCGACACTGCTGACCTGCATTTTTCTTTGCCGGTACGGATGCTGCTTTGGACGAGCTGCCGCAGAAACTGAGCGGAGCAGCCTGACTGCCCCGCGGACGGTCGTTGTCAAACGCACAACGTGAGATCGGCAGCTGATACGTTGGCGGTTTGCAGGGATTGCTGCAGATGACGATACCGTTCTCGTCGCAGCGTTCGGCCCGCGCGTACTGCGACTGCATCGCAATGGTGCAGTACTGGTCAGCGGCCCTGTACGCGGCACAGGTGACGAGCTTTTTGTTCGATTTCGCGTAATCGCCGGGATTGGCCATCTGATAGAACTCGCAGATCACCTTCCCGGGATAGGTGCCGATACGCGGGTCCCCTCCCGTCGGGATGCCGGGAACGGGAAGCGGACCGTACGTGCCAGCGCGCGTTGGCGGAGTGTAGATGACCCGTTGTGAAGAGGAACGGCCGGATCGCGAAGAGGAGGAACGTCTGACGGACGAAGAATGCTTCGACGATGAGCGCCTGGAAGAACTGTACTTTTTGGACGATGACGATTTCCGGATGAGCGGCGTCGCGCATTCCACGTACATTTCACGAAAGTGCCGGCCGATGGGTTGATTGCAGGTGGACGCTTCGTTGAGGTTGCATTTCGGGCAGACCCCGCAGACGTTCTTCATGTTCGGGTTCCCGCAGACGCCCGTCTGCGGCGCGCCGTCGCAGAAGAATTCCGCCTTGCTCCCGTCGAGCATCGACATGGCGCGCGCCGTGGGATGGAATTTCACGCACACGGCGTTCGTCGCGATCGTGCCGTACTCCTTGCAGATTTTGCCGACGCTCGCGCAGACTTCGGCGCCGGTGTCCATCGTGGGGTCATTCCCGTTGACGATGTAGTAGATCTTCCCGTTCACATTCACCGATGCGGGTGCCGCCGACCCGGTGGAACTCATGAGGAACATCCCTGCGAATGCGAGTATGCCCAGAGTCACAACAGAACAGATGGGACGGGTCATGGTGAAGAAGGGGGATTAGGGAGGACTCTACGCCTCCTCCGCCCCGGTGCAAACTCCTTCTTCCGCATGCCATGCAATCAGCATCAGGACGAGTCCGCTGACGAGATAGTAGTAATTGGTGAATGCCTGGGCTCCGAAGAGGAAGAGGGCAAAGGTGGTGAGGGCGGAGGAAAATAAAAACGCCGGTATCGGCCGGGATCTCCTAAACGCGAAAAAGGTCGCGACGGATGCGATCAGGCCGATCACGAAGCTCGCCATGCGCGGCAGAACGACGCCGGTCGTGACGTAGAGCAGCGTGACGAAGGTGAGACTGTCGGTGCGGACGTCACCGCCGCGGAGCGTCTGGAGGAAGCCGTATTGGATCATGTGACCCGGGTCGAAGAACAAGAATGGAACGACGGTCGCCAATGCAGCGAGCAGCATGATGGCGCATCGGCTCCGCTTCTTCTCCAGCAAAAACCAATGCACAAGGAAGAACACCAGGTACTGCTTGAGGCTGATGGCATAGCCGTAGGCGATCGCCGCTCCCGTGCGCTTGCCGCGCGCGAACAGGAACAGCGAGAGAGCCAGGAAGGCAAGGATCGGCGGCTCCGTCCACGCCATCTCGAGCATGGTGATGCTGAACGGCTGAAAGAGAAACAGCAGCGCGAGAAGGCCGGCGCCAACCGGGCCCGTCGATCGGCGTGCTGCGTGCCACAAGAGCACCGCAAACGCCGCTTCTGCGGCAATGTAGATGGCGCGGATGTCATGGAAGATTCCGTAGGACAGCGCCTGCAGGTACACATTGGACGGCGGATAGTAGAAAGGGATGATGCCGCTTCCATCCGGCAGGTAGGGACTTTTCCCGCTCGCGAAGAAGCGCTGCATGGCGTATGTCGCTGCGGAGAAGACGTCAATTTGCGGCGCAGGGGAAGCCGGCAGTAACCAACCGCGCAGCACGAGTGCGATCGCAAAGCCAGCCGCCAGCGCCAACCACGTGAGCGTATTTGCCCGCGGGACGAAGAAGAACGCGCAGCAGAGCAGCACGATGAGAAGACAGTAGGTGACATAGAAGACCAGCGCGAAGCTGCTATTCTGATCGATGAACGCGTTCGGCAGCTGGAACATCCTGATGTACAGGAAGAAGAGCAGCGCGCACACCAGCATCGACCCGCTCGGTGGGGCGACGGGGATCTGCATTTTCCGCAGGTAGCCCAGCGCCGCCAGGAGCAGCGATACGAATCCCAGCGTCATCCACAGAAGCGCGAAGACCGAAAACAGGCCGCCGTTTTCGAACACTCCCATGCCGAGAAAAATGGAGCACAGAAGCAGCAGGGCACCGGTCGTCATGGGGTGCAGAGGGAAAGCAAAAGCATTGTAGCAACTGTACACCAACCGAGCATTACCCCCTTGTGAAAGAAAGTGTGGCTCGCCACGCGTAGCTCAGCACCTTCACAGAAGGTGCGGGGCGGAGTGTGGTGGAGCTCATAGGATCGAGTTGGAACACCGTGCTGGCGGAGATGGGTCAGTTGGCGGGTATGCTCAAAGGAACCTTGAAGAACGTGGAGAGGTTGATTTATGGGTCGGTGGCTGCTTTGCCGTGACGGGTACCCACAACGATCAGAGATCCAGATCATTGATGAGAGAAAAAAAGATTTGAAGGAAACATCGTCGCGCAAAAAGACTCACACGATCAAAGAATCGATTATGACCATGCTCCACAAGCACTGGAATTAGTCCTTCTTTCCCTGTGAAATTCTTTCGAGCGATTCCTCTCTGGCCAATTTCAAGGCGGCCTTGGCCTCGGGTGACACTTTCATTCGTGCGCCCTCGGCTTGAAGGAATGCCACAAGCTCATCATGCTCGACGTCAGATAGCTCTTCCATAAATGAGAAGTAGTAACTAGGAGACAAATAATACTAGCGTCAAATTCCATGTCAAGAGTTTATTGATGATCAGGGCTGCCCGAAGACAAAAGAACGTGGATGGTATAATAGTAACATGACTTCCGAAGCGCAGATTGCGGCGAACCGTGAGAATGGGAACCTCGGCGGCGTGAAGACCGAGCGCGAAGAAGGTATGGGGCGATTATTTCAAAAGAGTTTCGGCGGTAGGTAGGGCAGCACGTCCTTTGGTTGTAACAGGATTGTCCTATTACACGCCTTCGTCAGTCCGAACGATTGCCCATGCAACGAGCTTCCGACGTACACAACTTCACCGCCGAGCCGTTTACACTCATCCACGGCGGGTACGAGGTCTGTATCCGAACTGACGAGGTATGCCACATCACACTTTTTTTCCAAGACGAGCCGTATCATTTCCACGGCCAAAAGAATGTCCACGCCTTTTTCATGGAACGAGCCATCGGGATAGTTGATGAGGTGTCCGAAACCGATGGTCACATTCTGTTGTTGCAGGAAACCGACCAGTCGTTGCTGGTTTGCATACATCGCCTCACTCTTTGGGTCATCCTTCACACGCCGCACCTTGCCGATGTAGTAGCGAATCTCAATGATCGTATCAGGCGCGATCAGGTTCTGTGCGAATCCATGCAGATCAAAATTCACGGGCGGTTTTGTCTCGGCTGCACTTGCAACAGTGTTCACATTCAAGAGCTTCCGCAACTTGTGATACCAGTTGCTCCCATCCACAAAGACAACTGCTCGTTTTGGTGTACCTATTAAAACTGCCGTCCCGCCTTGCGGCGAGAGGGCAGTGGGTTTAGCACTATTATTGTATGGCTTCTGGGTCATGGAATCAAGATCAGAATACACATTTGTGAACGAAACGACATAGGGCAAAACAGGCAAACAAGAACGGAGGGAAGACAGGCAGGGTATAATGGTGCAGTATGACTTCCGAAGCGCAGATTACGGCAAACCGTGAGAACGGGAACCTCGGCGGCGTAAAGACCGAACGCGAAGAAGGTATGGGGTGATGATCTGAACAAAGTTTCGGTGGTGGCGATGATAGCCCCACTTCGCTCCTCGCAAAAGCTCGGAGCTTCGCGGGGCACACTTCGCCCCCGCTAAAAAGTGTGGTTTACCACGCGTAGCTCGGCCGCAGCCGAGCGAAGTGTGGTGGAGCTGAGGGGACTCAAACCCCTGGCCTCTACAATGCGAATGTAGCGCTCTATCAGCTGAGCTACAGCCCCACGTGTGACGTAGGCGTATTCTACGAACTTTGCCCGAGAAATCCACTCCCCCTCCCTGTATACTCCCAGCCATGGCCAAGCCCGATATCCTGGTCGCCGAGGATGACGAGGTGCTGCTGAGTCTGTACGAAAAGAAGTTCACGCTGAATGGGTTTTCCCTGCGGAAGGCGAAGGATGGCCAGGAGGTGATACGGATGATCGGCGAGAAGACTCCCGATCTCCTGATCCTCGACGTGCGCATGCCGAAGGTGGACGGTTTGCAGGTGCTCAGGGAATTCCCCAAAAAGAACCGGACGTTCCCGATCATCGTGCTGACGAACTTCCACGATGATGTCTGTAAAGAGGATGCCCTGGAACTGGGGGCCGACGACTACCGCGTCAAGAAGGATACGAATATGAAGATGCTCCTCGAAACGGTCAACGCGTGCATCAAGAAGTAATTGGCCCCGGCGGTCAGCGCTGCTACAGTGCCTCCATGCCGCAGGAACTTCCCAGTCTCTATGCGCTCTGCGTCTACGGGGTACCCCCCGCGCTTTCGATTGAGCTCATGAGCAGATACCCCGATGAGGATGAAATTCCGCTGAGTGAGTTCGACATCAGCGAATACCGGGTCGCCGAAGAACTGTAGGCGTCTTCGATGTATCCGCTTTCGCAAGCCATAGATGATTGATGGAACAACAAAAAAGCCCCCGCGGTGTGCGGGGGCTTTTTTCTACAGTGCAGTCTTTACCTGCCGCGCTTGGCCTTGCGTGCATTGGCCCGCTCCTTGCGCATCTCCATGGCCTTCTTCCGATTCTCCAGACGCAGCGCCTTGGCCTGTTCGGCAATCTCGCTACGCGTGAGTCCGTTGATCATCGCCGGTGTCCTGGGCGTGACCACTGGAGTGGTCGTCGGGGTTGACGTCTTCAGGTAGCTGCGTCCACCACCGCCTCCGCCACCACCGCTTCCACCACCCGATGTGCCGCCACCACTCGTCGTCGACTCGGAGAAGACCGTGAAGGCCGCCGTGTCCGTGTGCGTGAAACCGTCATCACCATCGGTGTACGATGCGGTCAGCGTCGTATCCGCGGTCGCCTGGAGGATGCCTGTGGACCCGACGCCGTTGCCCGTGGCAACGGAGCCTTGGAACACACCGGAGTTGTTTGCGGTCTCTGTGAGGGTGACCGTTTCGCTATCCCCCGGAACAGATCCCGTGATCGTCATGGACTCCTGGGATGTGCCGAGGAGGTTCTCATCTTCATCGAAGACCTGGAAGTACACGCGCTCCGGTGGGCGGATCGGGGATGTCTCATTGAACGAAGCGTTCGTGATGAGAATGGAACCGGAGTGGACCATCTTGCCGGTGCTCTCCCGGATGATGCCGTAGTTGCGGATGCCCGCGCCGGTCGCGCTGAGCGTGAAGGCGACGAGCGAGAGCGTGCCGCCGGTGCCGACTTGCAGCCTGTTAAACACGCGCTGGGGGCTGACGAGGCGGGCGCCGGACGCCGAATTGACGGTCAGCCGGTAGAGCACCGCATTATTCGTATCGATGTTCGCGAAGACGCCATTGAACCTCAGCGTCGAGGTACTTCCCATGCTGAACGAGGCGACATCGCCAACGGAGAGGCTCCCCGACATCGTCAGGTTTCCCCCTCCGTCAAACGTTGCCTCTGCGGTGTTCGTCACGGTGATGCCACCACCCTTCACAACCGCTGCAAGGCTGTTGGTGGAGAGATCAAGGCTTCCGAGCGTCACGGCGAGCGCACCGGACATATCGAGTGCGCCGCCGGCGTAGACGACATCGTTATTGGTCGTCGCTCCGGCGTTGTTGATGGTCAAGTTGAAGATGCGCTGGCCATCGAGATCAACCGCCTGGTCGCTGTCGTCGTTGAGCGTGAGTGTGCCGCCGGAGACCGTAAGAATGGCGGCATCGTTGATGAGGATGGTGCCCGACATGGTCATGTTCTGGCTGGTCCAGATTTCGGCCTGTGCACTGTCTGCAGCCGTGACACCTCTCTGCACTTGCAACACCGTGCTCTTTGTGACCAGATCAAGCCTTCCGAGCGTGACGGTCAATGCGCCGGAGAGCGCCAGAGAACCGGATGCTCCGACGATGACATCGTCGATCGTGGTACCGGCACGGTTGTTGATCGTTAAATGCTTCAACCTCGTCCAGACGTTGCTGTTGACGAGGAAGGTCTGGTCAGCGAGTGATCCCGCCATGACGATTGTTCCGGTGGAGGTGAATTGTCCGTACGAAGAAGAACCGCTGACGACTCCGAGGCCTGCAGCGGTCGTTCCCCCCTTCGAGAGGGCAAGGCTGCCGGTCATGGTGAAGGTATTCTGCAGTCCGTTCATGATGCCTCCCGTCATCGTCAAGCTTCCCGACAGGGTGATGGGGAAAATCCCTCCGACGAACCGTCCGCTTCCCATCTTGAACCCTCCTGATCCGGAGGAGATCTTGAGTATGGCCAACTGTTTGAGCGTTCCCGTGAACGACTTTGCCAGAATCAATCCTTTGATGCTGGTCGCTCCACTCATCACCACCACCCGCCCCGCGGCGCTCTTGTCCAGAATCACCGTATCGTCCGCTGCCGGAGCGGCAGCCGGATTGATGCCGCAGGCATCGTTGACCCCCCAGCTTGTCGCAGTCCCGAAGGCCTGGGTGGCGATACCGCAGTACCACATGTTGATCGCGTACGCCGGGGTCGAAGACGCGAGTAACGAAAAAGCGAGGATCGTTGCAAGTGTTCTCCTCGCTCGAAGGAAAAGAATCTGCGAAAACATGGGAGTGGGGAAGAAGGAAGCTAAAACGAGGAATTCTCCGCGTAATTGGCAAATCATTGCAATGCCAGAAAAACGATTCTGTGTTGATATGAAGAATTAACATACATGGTTGGCATTTATGCGTTGCAAAATTTTTTTAAGATTTCTCAATCTGCTGGTTTGGGCCCTTCGACTCCTCGCTCCGCTCGTCGCTCAGGGTCATTCACCTCGGCCATTGCCTGTAGGAAGAATGGCCGGAGCGCGAAGCGCGACGACCATGAGCGAGGCCCCGCAGGGCCGAGTCGAATGGTGGCCCCGGTCAGAATCGAACTGACTACGCCTGCCTCTTCAGGGCAGCGCTCTACCGGTGAGCTACAGGGCCACAGCGGATAGATGCAGTGTACCTATTTCCGTATACTCACGTCCATGGATCCTCATTGGGCAAAAGATCTTCAGAGAAACGAAATTCACATCCTCCGTTCCCTGCGCACTCCGCAGAGAATTCAGAATTTCCTCGATTCCATCCCGATGAACTTCCGCGAAACCTGCTATTCGCCCCGCATGGTCCTCAGGGAAAAGAAAGCGCACTGCATGGAAGGCGCGATGTTCGCGGCGCTCGCGCTGCGCTTCGCGGGGTACCGCCCGCTGGTGATGGACCTCAAGTCCGTTTCGCACGATGACGACCACGTCGTCGCCGCGTTCCAGCAGGATGGATGCTGGGGGGCGATCAGTAAAACCAATCACGGCGTTCTCCGATATCGTGAGCCCGTCTATAGGAGTGTCCGCGAGCTCGCGATGTCGTACTTCCATGAGTACTTCCTCGATGACGGTACCAAAACGCTCCGGTCCTACTCACGGCCGGTGGATCTCTCGCG
>CAYJTW010000019.1:12679-14699 GCA_964373225.1 uncultured Candidatus Peribacteria bacterium | reverse complement strand
CGCCGCCGTCGACGATCAGGCAATTATCCTTGGTCGCGACCACTCTGCGCGCGGTACCGAGGTCGTCGATCGTCGTGTTCTCGAGTTTGAGGCCCACTTCCTCGCTGATCACGCGGCCTCCGGTGAGGGCGGCGATGTCCTGGAGCATTTCCTTGCGGCGGTCGCCGAAGGCCGGAGCTTTGACGGCGAGCGTACTGAACGTGCCGCGCAGTTTGTTCACGACGAGGGTGGCGAGCGCTTCGCCATCGACGGATTCCGCGATGATCACAAGTTCCTTGCGGCCTTTCTGCGCGATCGCTTCGAGCAGCGGCAAAATCTCCTGAATGCTGCTGATCTTCTTGTCGGTGATCAAAATGTACGCGCGTTCGTAGACCGACTTCATCGTTGCGGGGTCGGTCACAAAATACGCGGAGATGTAGCCCTGGTCGAACTGCATGCCTTCCACGAACTCCTTCTCGAGTCCGAGCGTCTGGCCGGCTTCGACGGTCACGACGCCGTCCTTGCCCACTTCGTCGATGACTTCGGCGATCACAGAGCCGATCTCTTCATCCTGGGCGGAGATGGTGGCGACCGCGGCGAACTCCTCCTTCTTGGTGATGGTTTTCTTGATGCTCTCGAGAAACTTCGTCACCGCTTCCACCGCCTTGAGGATACCATTCTTGATGGAGATCGCGTTCTTGCCGCTGCCCATGTGCTTGAGCCCTTCCTGCATGATGGCGTGCGCGAGGACGGTCGCGGTCGTCGTTCCATCACCCGCGGCGTCATTGGTCTTGGTCGCCGCTTCCTTCACGAGCTGCGCGCCCATGTTCTCGTAGGGGTCCGGCAGTTCGATTTCCTTCGCGACGGTCACGCCGTCTTTGGTGACGGTTGGCCCGCCGTACTTCTTGTCGATACAGACGTTTCGACCCATCGGGCCCATGGTGGCCGACACCGCATTGGCGAGTTTGGTCACGCCCTTGAGGAGTTTGTCGCGCGCGTCGTTGCTAAAGAGAAGTTGCTTGGCCATATGTCGGGGAGTTAGGAATGTAGGAAGGTAGGAAACAGAAATTCAGGAGCGGGCCTTCGGCCCGCGGTACATTAAGCAGCAATCTTTCCGAGAATCGAATCCAGACGAAGGACCTTCACTTCGATCTCTTTGCCTGCAGTCGTCTTCATCTTCACTTCATCGCCGGCATATTTTCCGTACAGGATCCGGTCGCCGACCTTGAGGAAATCGCGGGGATTACTCACCTCCTTGCCGTCGTATTTGATCTTCCCGTTGCCGAGCGCGAGGACGATTCCTTCCTGCGGCTTCTCACCGGTGGCGGTATCGGGGATCACAATGCCGGATTTCGTGGTCGTTTCCTTCTCGACGGGCATCACAAGAACGCGGTCGCCGTGCGGTTCGATGTGGACGGCGAGCTTGGGGAGGGGAGTTGGAGATGCCATGGAGAAAGGAGGAAAAGATTGTGAACGTGTCCCGGCGAAGTTCCGCAGCAGCGGGACGGAGCCGGATTAGCAGTCGATATTCTAGAGTGATAATACGCACCGTCAACGTCGAAATATTGACAATATGTATCTAAATATGCAAAATTATACTCTTCATGAAATTGAAGAACATCACCATCGGCACGGTCGCCGGGATTGTCGTTCTGTTCTTCCTCTTCTTTGTTCTGCGCAGCTGTACGAGGAGCACGGGATCCTCTGTTTCAACGAAGAGCACGCTCTCCCCGTCCGATTCGCTGTCCTCCTGCACGCCGGACCCCGTCACGGGTATCTGCTTTCCGCAAGAGAAGAGTACGGAGGAAGGCTTTGATAACGGCGCATTCATGGCGATGGTGTGGGATCATCAAATGAGTTCCAGCCCAGTCTTCTCCCGCAGCGCTCTCCAATCGCAGTCCAGCCCCGGCATCGGCGGGTTATTTTCCCGTTCGAGAGGAGTATCGGTTTCTTCCCGCATTTCTTCTTTATCAAGCAGACGATCATTTGGTCCCGCAGCGGGCAATAGCGGAAACGGAAACGGAAGCGGCAGCGGCAGCGG
>CAYJTW010000019.1:11146-12579 GCA_964373225.1 uncultured Candidatus Peribacteria bacterium | reverse complement strand
TTGTTGATTCTCGATAATCCGATCAGTCAGGGATTTTCGCTTTGGCACATCGGCCAGGCGTTCAGTCACTACGATCCGGATCTCTACGTGCCGCTGACATTCATCAGTTTTCAGATCAATTACCTGATCGGCGGGCTCCACCCATTTATCTACCATCTGACGAACGTGCTGCTCCACGCGGGAAGCGCCGTTCTCGTCGGGTGGGTGGCGTTACTCCTCAGTCGCAAGAAGTCCGTCGCTCTCTTCACCGCACTGCTCTTCGCCGTGCATCCGATCAATGTGGAAGCCGTCGCCTGGGCGAGTGCGCGTAAAGATCTTCTGTCGTCGTTTTTCTTTCTGCTCTCCCTTGGTTCGTTTCTTCGATGGAGAGATGTGAAGCGCCGCGAATGGTTCGTGGGGAGTCTCATCGGCTTCCTGTGCGGACTGCTTTCGAAGGTGAGCATCATTCCACTTCCATTGATTCTCATGCTCACAGATTGGTACCGAACGAAAAAAATCTCGAAGGATACGGTGATCGCCTCGCTGCCGTTCTTCGCGCTCAGCGTGATCTTCGGGATCGTCTCGATCTTCGGTAAAGCAGGCGGGACGCAGACGATGACAGCCAAAATCCTCGTCGGCATGAAGGCCGTGCTGTTCTCTCTGTGGCACCTGGTCTGGCCCGCCGGCTATTCCGTGGTCTATCCCTTCATCGGCGAAGCCACCTTGGGCCGGATGGATCTCCTGATTCCTCTGATCATCGTTGTTGCCCTGAGTGTTGCCGCCTGGATGCTCCGCAAACGATTCCCCACACTCTCCTTCGGTTGGATATGGTTCCTCCTTCTCCTTGCTCCGAGTTTCCTCACCGCGGCGAAAGGTCAGGACGTGGTGACTGCTTTGTATCTCACATCCGACCGTTACGTGTATCTGGCGGCCATCGGCATCTTCTTCGCAGCCGCCATGATGTTCCATCGCCTCCGGCGCGGACCCGCGGGGGCACGGCAGATCGTGGTGATTGTTCTTATCGTGATTCTCGCAAATTTTTCGGCGCTGCAGTCGCTCGTGTGGAAGAACACCGAAACACTCCTGCGTCAGACGCTCGCTCTCTATCCCGATTCCGCCATCGCGCACAATAACCTCGGCGCCTATTATGACAGCATCGGCGACAGCGAGCGCGCCGCGCGCGAGTATGCGGCCGCGGTGGAGGGCGGCGGCACCGGCGACGCGTGGTTCAACGTGGGCATCGCCGCGATGCGCGAAAAGCGTCCCGACGACGCGATTGCGGCGTTTACGCGCGCCGTGCAATTGCGGCCGGCATTTTTCAACGCGCAGCTCAATCTCGGAGCGCTCCTGACCAACGCGGGACGGATCCAGGAAGCCCTTGTGCATCTCCTCGCGGCGCAGAAGCTCGATCCGGGCAATGTCGCGGTGTATCTGAACCTCGGCATCGCGCTCGA
>CAYJTW010000019.1:0-11046 GCA_964373225.1 uncultured Candidatus Peribacteria bacterium | reverse complement strand
ATGGTGCCGATGAGAGGACTCGAACCTCCACATCCTTGCGGATACACGCTCCTGAAGCGTGCGCGTCTACCAATTCCGCCACATCGGCACGGGCAGATCGTAGCAGACACGCATGTGCTCTCCATCGAAAAACGCCGTTCAGACGCAAGATGTTGCGTCTCTGAACGGGCGTTTTTGTGTTTCGACGCTGTTACCGGCCAGTGCGCGCCTGAGGCTTGCGCACCGTTGGCGCGGCATGCATCAGTTGATCCGTTCGTGCTTTTGCCCTGGACTTGGCACGGGCGACGGACGGCGCCTGGTACGAACGCAGATGCTCAATGGTGAGATTGCGGTCTCCAGGGAGGGCGCTCACGTTTGTGACGCTTGCGCCGAGAGACGTCCAGCCGACCGCGCTCATGGCAAGCTGGAGCGCGAAGACGGAACAAAGCGACGCGTAGAGAGTGATGAGGGCGAGGCGTCGTTTCCCGCCGCAGGAACAGTGTGTGTGCATATGGCAATACTATACAACATTTTTGAATAATAGTCAAAGTCCGATAAACGTCAATTTGAGGGTGTTTTGAGCCAGGTCCTGTCACACTGATCGCCGATGCGTATCCGTACAGATCGCTGTCTCCGCGCCGTTGAAACCCTTGCTCTCCTCCTCCTCGCCGCAGTCGTGCTCTGGAAAGGAGGCAAAAGTCTGGATGCGACATGGGTGCTCGCGGGAGTGGCGGTGGTCATCACATTCGCAGACCGATGGCTGAAGAGGCCTTCGAAGGACCACCGGCAACTCTCCGGTCCTCCGTTGACCCTCTGGACAGCGCTGATGCTTTTTCTCGCGTGGTCTGTGATCAGTCTTGTCTTTTCGGAGACGCGCAACTACGGACTGGATGAAATCCTGAGGGATGTCTCGTCCGTGCTGATGTTTCTCTGGGTTGCGGGAATTGTCGGCCGCGGGGCAGCGTCAAAAATCTTTTTACGGAAGATGGTGACGGTGATTGCCGTAACCACACTCGTCGCGTGTGCAATCGGCATCGCGGTCTATGTTCTCCAGCCGGTCAATCGCTTTGTGGGGACGTTCTTCGACTGGCGGTTTACCACCGACTATTGGCCAAACGCGTGGGGCGAATTCCTCCTGCTCAGCTGGCCCCTCGTCGTGCTGTGGTCACAGCGGTACCGTCTGCCGGTCACCGTGTTCTCGACCGGCGCGGTTCTGGGATGCCTGCTGCTCAGCTATTCCCGCGGATCGATCCTGGTCTTCATGATGCAGGCAGTCTTCTGGATGCTGATCGTGTGCGTTCACGGCATCCGGTCAAAGACACTCTGGCATGACGTCTCCATCCACCGGAGACGATGGTTGCTCTTCCTGATCGGCACGGCCGCGGTTGCCGCCGGCGTTTTCGGCGGCGTGAATGCTCTGCGATCGCAATTCCATGACGTCGAGTCGGTCATGAATAAAGCAACCTTCACCGCGTCCGAAGGCTCGTCATCAATTTCCGAGCGGCGCGATTTCTGGAGGCAGGCGTTTACACTCTCGCTGCAGCGTCCACTCATCGGTTCCGGTCCCTACAGCTTCCGTTTCCTCCAGCCGCGTTTGCAGACTGCGGTCTATGCCACGTCCGACCATCCCCATAACGTTTTCCTGAAACTCGCGATGGAGCGCGGCTGGCCTGCGGCAATGTTCTTCGCCGCGATTCTCGCATCCGTTCTCTTTCCCGCGCTTCGGCGCAGCCTCCGTCACGGCGCACGAGACGATGGAAAGTATCCCGGCCTGACGGTGGCTGCGCTCATCGCGGTGACGGGCGTCCTGCTCCATAACCTGATCGATTACAATCTGCAGTTCGTTGCGATTGCCCT
Organism: uncultured Candidatus Peribacteria bacterium; assembly: GCA_964373225.1. GTDB lineage: Bacteria > Patescibacteriota > Gracilibacteria > Peribacterales > Peribacteraceae > JABFSS01. The sequence continues at coordinate 9,210 of CAYJTW010000019.1, read as the reverse complement.
GCCGTTCTGGATGCTCCTGGGGGCGATGGTCCGTCCCGTACAGCGCACCGCAACAGGCAATCGTCCGATCCGGGTGGCGGAAATCATCATTGCCGTTCTTCTCGGTTGCGTGACGATCCTCGAAGGCCGCATGCTCATTCTCTCGTCGCTGGCACGGCATGCCCAGGCGGCGGGGGATTCCGACAGCGCTCTGCAATGGTACGACGCGGCACGTGGGGAGATGTTCTCGCGTGACATGCATTTGAGCAGAGGGGCGTTGTATCTGGGCAAGGGGGATTTGAAGAAGGCGTTCGCTGCGTTCGATGACTATGCGCGCGTCAACAGTCACGACGCGCGTGTGTGGATTTTGCGGGGAGACACCGCGCTGGCATCCGGCAATTCGCAGGAAGCTCTCCAGTATTACTTCGCAGCTCTCGAACGGGGCAAATACAATTACCTGGAGCCTCTGGAGGGAATACTCAGCATTCTCCGGCACGACAAGGAGAAGGATCAGCTCTCTGTCCGAAAAAATCAGGTTCTCGACATCTACTGCAAGTTCAGCAGCGCGATTCTTGCCAATGCCCACTTCATCGCTCTCTCCGCGAACGTGGAGACGTTCGATCGGGTGGGGGAATTGCTTTCCTCGGTCTATCCCCGGGAGAAGGACGTGCAGGAGCTGCGGAGACAAGCGTTGGAACATGCAGACGGGGAACGGGCGGCATCGGTTTCGCGACCTCCCGGACTCCTCTGGTGATTGTCCGGCGAATGTTTGCCGCCGGCTCCCGGCGATGCTAGATTCGTGCCCCCGTGAAGCGTACATCCATTGCCATCGGCCTCTGCTGTTTTCTTCTTCTTGCATCCTGCGCCAAACAGCGGGTGCGGGTGCGCCGGGAGGCGACGATCGGGAATGAAATCCTCCAGGTGACCATGCCTGTGGGCAAAGAGGTGATCCACCCCGTGCATGGCAAGGAGCAATGGTTTGGGCTGGGTGCGATGAGCGGCGCGGGAACCGCCAAGGCCAATGGCGTCGCGCAGTCGCATGTGTTTGCAGACGGCGCCACCATTGTCACCGTCAACGTCAACATTCAGCCTGCTCCCAAGGGCTCACGATTCGTTGCCTGGCTGGCAAAGACCGGTTCGAAGGAACGTGTTCGTCTGGATGTTCTTCAGAACCCTCTCAATGATGTCCGGCATGTGACCACTGCAGAGATCGCGAAAGACCTGCGGGCCTACACGGATGTTCTCGTAACGTTGGAGCGGCAGTCTGGTCCCAATGAAACGGATCCGGTGCAGTCGAAAGGTCTCCTCAAGCAGGTAGAGCGGTGAGGCAGGTACAGAGCAGGGCTCCAGCGCAGAGCGATGGTCGTGTGTATTTTTTTGGAGCGGGGATTCACTCGTCCTCTCAGCTGAGTGCCGGGAGTGTCATCACCATGTTGAGCATGAGAACGGTGATGAGCAGCGCGTGCATCAGCACGTGCGCGAGTGAAGCCAGGGAGGTGAATTGCTTCACTGGCACCATAGTAGAGCCCCGGGGATGGGGGGTGGCAGTGTACGGAGCTGTCAAATCGTGTCCAGATGGTTATTGACGAACTTTATTGATCGTTCTGTAACTATTTCGCATTCAGAGAACTCTTATCATGTGCGAATAATTCAGTCGGAACATGAATAGAAATAGAAAACATTGTATAAAAAATATGATCAAGTAACGCCATTTTGTGAGCTGCTAAAGAGTTGAATTATATAATTAATAGGTTGAAATGTATTTTTGCGGTCACTCGTACACGAACTGCCCACCTTCGCTCTGCTGGCTTGCCAACCGTAGCGAAGCGAGTTTGTGCATATGAATCTTCCACCAATGGCAGAGCTACGGTGGGCAACCTTCGCTTCGCGAAGGTTGGTCGGGACGAGAGGACTTGAACCTCCGACCTCACGGTCCCGAACCGTGCGCTCTAGCCAACTGAGCTACGTCCCGATATCTAGACAATAACAGAAGCTCTTTTACTGCACCACAGTCTTACACGGTGTTGAGTGTTCTTCTGAAAGAAGAGGATTACGGTTGCGCTATTCATCCCTTCCCCAACGGTATGCTCAATCCACTGTCCATCTTTCTCGCAGCGCTCGCGACGATGCCCGTCGGTTTCCTCTGGTATTCGCCGGTGCTCTTCGCAAAACCGTGGATCCATCACCACGCGATCAATACGCGCAAGAAGAAAGGATCGATGGTCATCCCGCTGCTCTCCACCTTCCTCACGAGCCTCGTGATGGCATTCCTGCTCTCCGTTGTCATCGAGCTTGCGCAGATCACGACGCTCTCCAACGCCTGGAAGCTCGGCACCCTGCTCTGGTTTGGCTTTGATTTCATGCCAAACCTTACCCGGTCGCTCTTTAGCAAGAAGCCATTGGAACTGGTTCTCATCGACTCCGGGCACCAGGCCGCGAATGTCTTGCTTGTCAGCTGGATTTTGATGACAGTGTAGTCGTCCCTTCCGATCTCACTCTATGATGTCTTCTTCACGCACTCTCTCCGTCATTCTCGGGGTCGCCGCTCTGCTGCTTCTCTGGGTCTGGACCGGCTACAACGGTCTCGTCACCGCGAAGGCCGGGGTGGAGGCATCGTGGGCGCAGGTGGAGACGCAGTATCAGCGCCGGTTTGATCTCGTGCCGAACCTCCTCAGTACGGTGAAAGGCGCGGCGGCGTTTGAGCGGGACACCTTCACGGCGATCACGGCCGCACGGTCGCAGTGGCAGAGCGCGGGATCCCGCGATGATAAAATCACCGCCGCATCGGGATTCGATTCCGCTCTCAGCAGACTTCTCGTCACCGTTGAGGCGTATCCCCAGCTCCAGGCAACGCAGGCCTTTCGGGATCTGATGACGCAGCTGGAAGGCACCGAGAATCGCATCGCTGTCGCCCGACGTGATTACAACCTCAGCGTGCAGACGTACAACGTTCTCGTCGCACGGTTCCCGCGAAACATCCTTGCGAGCATGTTCGGCTTCGGTCCGGAGAAACTGTTCGCAAGTGATGAAGGCGCGGATAAGGCGCCGGCTGTGAATTTCTAATGACATCATGACAGTGCACCGATATTCATTCATTGCGCTGGCGCTGATCGCCGTTCTCTCAGGGGCGCCTTCCCCCGCACTGGCGTTCGACGTGCCGGCCAACGACGGGTTCTATACTCAGACGACCCCGCTGCTTGTTCCCGCTGATGAAGTGGAGATCGAACGGATCCTCACCGATATCGAACGGCAGACGGGGAATGAGATCGCTATTCTGGTGGTGGAGACGCTCGGGGGCGAACCGATCGAGGAGACCGCCACCGCCGTGTTCCGCGAGTGGGGCGTCGGCAAGTCCGGGCGCAACAACGGCATTCTGCTCCTCGTCGCCAGCGCCGATCGTCAGATGCGACTGGAAGTCGGGTACGGCCTCGAAGGCGCGGTTCCCGATATCGTGGCGAAGGGAATCATCGATACGGATATCACGCCGCTCTTCCGGGAGGCGAAGTATAAAGAGGGATTTGTCGCCGCGATCGACTCCCTCAAAAAACATCTTGCCGGTGAATATACTGCCGATCGGTATACGGAGACCGGTAGCGCAGGAGATTTCTTTCCGTTCATCATCTTTTTCCTCTTCGTGCTGATGAACCTCTTCGCCGCCTGGATGGCGCGCAGCAGTTCGTGGTGGTTGGGCGGCATTCTGGGTGGTCTTTTCGGTATCATTCTGGCCATCTTCTTTGCCTGGTGGGTCGCGATTCCTGTGCTTGTGGCACTTGGATTGTTCTTTGATTACGTTGTCTCAAAGCATCCCGGCGCTTTCCAGCGCGGCCGCAGGGGGCCATGGGGCGGGGGAGGCTTCGGCGGCGGGACCGGGAGCGGGGGCGGGTTCGGCGGGTTCGGCGGAGGAAGTTCTGGAGGGGGAGGGGCAAGCGGCAAATGGTAAGAAATGGCCAATGATCATTGATGTGGGTGTACAATGCCTCTCATGAATGGAACGAGAGTCATCTGCTGCGCGATCACCGCTGTGTTGTGCATCGGATCGTTTGCGGTTCCCACCTTTGCCGCCCCCCCCGCCGAACTGACCGTGCAGGTGGTCTCGCGTCCATCGGCCTCGGTGCCGATCGGTGCGCAGCGGGTGACGATGCTGACGGTGCGCTTCACTGCATCGTGCGCGCGTGATGTTCACGTCGCCGGATTGAAAGTGCATCACCGGGCGCTTGGGGACTTCCGGGACATTGAGCGCGTCTACGCCATGGCGGGCACCAAACGTCAAACGCGCACGGCACCGGTGATTGGAACCGAAGGGATGGCGACGCTGCGGTGGTTTCGCGGGCTCACGGTGAAGGCCTGCGAGACAATCAGCATGGATATCGTGGCCGATTTCAGCGCGTCTGCGGCTGCAGCCGGGGAACACGCCTTTGCCATCGACAGTCGGGATGATGTGGATGCCGACGCACCGGTTCGTATCGTCGTGAACCCGGCCGGCGCACCGTCGGTGACGATTCCGGTTGGCGCCGTCAGCGGGACCGTCACGTTTCAGTATCTGCCTCTTCCCGGCACGCTGGCCTACGGCGCGGCGCGTACGGTCGCCCGATTGCGTCTGCGGGCCGACAGCCGCGAGGATCAGGCGGTCAGCGCCATCACCTTTGTCAATGAGGGCACGGCACGCGACGGCGACCTGCAGAATCTGCTGCTGGAGACCAGCGGGCATACGATCCTCTCGAAGACGCTTCCGGCACTCGAGGGCGACCGCGTTCGCGTCGTGCTCGATCCGCCGCTGATTCTCACGAGGAACGGCATCCGTCAGGTTCAACTGCTCGCCGATATCCGCGCGAGCAGGAGGAAGACGGTGAGGCTCATCATTCAGGAGCCGGGCGACATCGAGGCGAGCCCTGTTACAGGACGCTCACCTTCTGTACACTGATGTCCAACCATGAAACGGTTGGGCGCATTTGCGGCAATGGGAATTCTGCTCCTCTCCGGTTGCCGGAGGGCGGGGGATCTTTCGCCTGCGGAAGTGCTGCAACGATCGATGACGGCGGGCGCACAGCTCCAGTCCGTGGACTACGAGGGCACCGCCAGTCTCTCGCAGGCCACGCCCCCGATGACACTGCAGGCCACGGCAAAGCTCCAGGGAACGCTTTCGCACGGTGGACAGCAGACGGCTTTTTCCGTGGACATTGAAGGGACGACGAAACGCATCGGGCAGTCCGCGAAGGCATTCCATTTTTCGAGTGACGTCGTGAGTGAATCGCAAAATCTCTTTGTCCGTGCCCGCACGGTTTCCCCCGCACTTCTCCCGTCCGGAGCCGGTCAGGAGGTCATCAATGTATGGTGGAGTATTCCGGGAGAGAAGCCTTCTTCCGTTCAGTCGCTCACTCCCGATCCGCAGTTCCTCCGCGCACAGGCCGCGGTGGTGACCGTGACGGGCGACAAGGGGCTTGTCAGCATCAATGGACGCGACGCGTACCGGTATGCGGTCACGATCGACCCCGAGCGCCTTGTGGCGTTGATGAAATCGACAGCGGAGCAGCAAGGCAAACCGTTCGATGAACCCACCACACGGAGCCAATTTGCCCGTTACGACACTATCGGTGAACTCTGGATTGATGCCGGGACGTTCTTTCCTCTTCGGCTGCAGTGGACGATCACGTCCAAAGAAAATCCTCCGGCGGAGAGGATAGAGTTTGCCGCGGATCTGCGTCACCACAACGCCGCAGCACCCATTGTCCTTCCGGAGAACCCGCAGATACTCGATAGGAGTCTCCTGCAGAACATTCTTCCGGCGTTGCCAACCGTACCCTTTTTCTCCTGATCGATGCCTGATGCTCTTCCATCGCCGGCCCCTGCAGTGGACAGCGTGACCGCATCGGGCGTTCCCCCGAACGCCGCACCGTCTGTTGATGCGGTTCATCTGGCCAAGCGGCGCGTTCTTCTTGCCGGAGCGATTCTCTACGGACTCTACATGCTGGGGTGTGTTTTCCTTCTCCTGACGCTACCCGATCCGACAGGAGCGGGAGGAAATCTCGTCTCGATGGGGCTCCTGGTCAGCCTTGGCGGCGCGCTGGGGTTCATCGGTGCGGGGCTTTTTGCACTCAAACGCATTTCATCGTCACAGGCGTCGATTGCCACCAGACGTATGGGTTTGATCAAAGTGATCGGGATTCTGACCCCGGGACTGCTGCTCAGCATCGCTCTGCCGTTCTTCATCATGCGCGAACCAACCCTTCCGCTCGATGTCGTCTCGCCTGCGAGTGCGGCCGACCTCATCGCTCCCGTCGCCGTGACGCTGAGCGCCGGGCGGGCCGCCGGGATTCTGCGCAACATGGGGATGAAGCCGACCAAATATCAATGGGATACGGAGGGAGACGGCAAGGTGAACGAGGAGACGGTTGCGCCCACCACCACCGTTCTCTACGAACGCCAGGGGAGCTTTGTCCCCGCAGTCAGGATTCAGCTTGAAGGGGGCGATTCCCGGCGCCTCACACGTCGCGTCAGTATCCCGCAGGCCGTGTTCTCCATGATCCCGATCCAGCCGATCGTGGAGAAACCGGTGAAGTTCAGCGTGGGCACGCTCCTCACCGATCCCAAGCTTTTCAAGCAGGTGCAATGGGATTTCGGCGACGGCAATCCGCCGCAGACGGTCACCGTTCCCGATATCGCCCATACCTTCTATGCGATCGGAAGCTATCCGATTTCGGCCGTTCTGCAGCTGACGAACCAAACGCAAATTGGCTACAAGCGCACGGTCACAGTCCAGGAACAGCCGCCGCTGCCGTTTCCGATCACGCTTGGTTCTGAACCAAAAACACTGTTTGGCCCTCCGCCGCTCGGGGTTCTTTTGCGCCTCGAGACCAAAGAAACGCTCAAGGAAGTCGTGTGGTCCTTCGGTGACGGCAAGGAAGAACGTGGGGCGAATCTTGTCCGGCAATCCCACATGTTCGATGCCCCGGGTCTCTACGCCGTCGTCGTCCGGGCGCGGTCGGCGGAGGGGTCACTCGCGGAGCTGACGACCCTCGTGCGCGTGACCGATCCACTGACGCTTTCGAGTCTCCAGTTCGAGGGCAAACCCGCCGTGCAGGGGAACAAAATTTCCGGCGAGGTGCCCCTCGAGTTCTCGCTTACACCCAAGACCGCGACGCCGCTCGTGCAGTTCAGCTGGGAAATTCCCGATGACCCCAATCTCCAGGTGCAGAACGCGACGCTCACGGGCGTCCTGCGCAAGGAAGGCACCTACACGGTCACGCTGCTCGCGCAGGGGGCCGGGGGCAAGAGCATGCGCATGCCGATCACGATCACCGTGCGACCCCCGTCGGCGGAACCCACAATTCTCCTGACGCCCGATGGCGGCGTCGCTCCGCTCACGGTGAGCTTTGACGCGTCCCGGACATTCATCCCCCCCGGCGAGGACGTTGCCGGATTCAAGTGGCTCTTCGGCGACGAAGGGCAGGGGAAGAAGGAAGCGGAGCTCGCCGGCGCCCGCGTCACCCACATCTACAAGACGCCGGGCGAATACAGGATCAAGCTCTCCGTTGTCCTCACCTCCGGCAAGAACTTCTCCGTGGACCGCACGATCATCGTGCGCCGTCCCACCCTGAGCGCGTGCATCACCGCGAGTCGCCTGACTGTGGAGGTCGGCAAGGGCGTGGAATTCGATGCATCGTGCTCTACGGGAGTGCCGCAGAGCACGCTCTGGGACGTCCGCCGCGATGACCAGCCGGAGGTCGTCCAGGCCCAGAGCAGCGACCAGACGTATGTGTACGTGTTCGAAGAACCGGGTGATTACACCGTCACGCTCGCGCTGAAAGACGAGTTCGGCAACCAGGACAAGAAGTCCGTCTCGATCACCGTCAAACCTCCCGCCGAATCCCCTCCGTCTTCTTCCGAACCCTCACAATGAAACGATCTACCTTCGTCCGCGGCTTCGCCGTCCTCGCCGTTGTCGGCCTGATCCTCGGCGCACTGCTGCCGGCGTTTGCGGGGTTGTGAGTTGTTACCCGGCAACTTCGTGCAGTGCAATGGATGTCTGCGTCTCGAAATCTGAGCATGCTTTTTGCCCGAGTTTATTCCACAAGAAATATCCTGCCGCCGCGATCATCGCCGCGTTGTCCGTGCAGTAACTCAAATTCTTGGGAACGCGAACGATGATGTTTTTCTTTGTGCAGAGATCAGCCGCGATATTCCGTAGATGAATGTTTGCCGAAACTCCCCCGACGAGATGGATCTCCTTCACATCCGGATATTTCTTCATTGCGCGCTCAATGCGGTCGACGAGGTGGCGGCAGATGGCATGTTGAAAGGATGCGGCGAGGTCGGGCAACGGTAGAGACGCTCCGGCGGAGCGTCTGTACAAATCGCGAAGGAGGTACTTCAATGACGTCTTCAATCCCGAGAAACTGAAGTCCAGCGTGTCATCTCCACTGAGCGGCAGGGGAAACTCAAATCGCTGATGATCCCCGGATTCCGCCGCCTTCTGCATCGACGGACCGCCGGGGTAGGGGAGGCCGAGCATGGACGCTCCTTTGTCGAAGGCTTCTCCTGCGGCATCGTCTCTCGTTCTTCCGAGGAGCATTCCGCGGGTGTGAGAGGTGCGGTACCAGAGATCGGTGTGGCCGCCGGAGGCGGAGAGAGTGAGGAGGGGAAATGGAGAATGGAGAATGGAGAATGGAGAATAATCGGCAGAAACAATTTGCCCTCCCTCCAGCCACGTCGAACTCAAATGTCCGAGCGTGTGGTGGACACCGATCAACGGTTTTTTGTGAATGGATGCGAGCGCGCGTGCCGTCACCGTCCCGACGAGCAGCGATCCGAGCAGGCCGGGGCCACGCGTGACAGCGATTGCGTCGATCTGATTCATCGTCACGCCAGCTTCCTTTAGGGCCTGTTCAAGAACGGGAATCATGCATTCCACCTGCATGCGTGCCGCCTGCTCGGGGATGACGCCGGCGAGAGCCTCGAAGGTTTTGCGGGAGCTGGAGATGACATTACTCAATACCTGAACAGGAGCAGGCATTCTGCCCGCTCCCATCGATGTCTCAATAATGGCGACCGATGTTTCGTCGCAGGAGGTTTCGATACCGAGGATGAGCATGTAGAATATGGAATGTAGAAGGTGGAATGTGGAATACCAGGACATTCCACATTCGATATTCTACCTTCCACATTCTCCGTGATCACCTTCTTCCCCTCCCGCGCCGTCGCCCTTTCCCTCTTGGGATTTGAGATCCACTGGTA
>CAYJTW010000018.1:8661-14969 GCA_964373225.1 uncultured Candidatus Peribacteria bacterium | reverse complement strand
AGTGGCGGCGACGGCAGCGAAACGGTCCGTTGCAGCCGCAGCGACAGCCTCGGCATCGCGGCGCTGCACAAAGCGGGCGTCCCCATGATGGTGATCTCGACCGAAGAGCACCACGTGGTCGCCGCGCGTTGCCGCAAGCTCAAACTTCCCTGCCATCAGGGGGTCGCCAACAAAGCGAAGTTCCTGAAGGACTTTCTGAAGAAAGAAAAAATCGATCCGGCGCACGTCGCCTACCTGGGCAACGACGTGAATGACCGGGGATGTCTCGAAATGGTCGGCTTCCCCGTCGTCGTGGGCGATGCCCACCCCGAGGTGCTCTCGATTGCGCGCGTGGTGCTGAGTAATCCCGGGGGACGCGGTGCGGTGCGCGAGTTCTGCGACAAACTTTTGGCGGCACGCGGCAAATGATCAAATTAGCAATCATGCAGGGGCGCCTGAGTCCGCCGGAGGATAACCGCATCCAGTGTTTTCCCAAAAAATTCTGGCGCGACGAATTTCCGCGCGCCGTCGAAGCCGGAATTCCGGCAATCGAGTGGATCGATGACACCTACGGCGCCGATGTGACTCCCTTCCGGACCAAAGAAGGCATCCGGGAGATGCTGACGTTGATGCATCTTCACGGTGTAGCGATCCCTTCGATCTGCGCCGATACTTTTATGGAACAACCATTCGTCCGATGCACAGATTCCGAACGTGCGGAGCGCCTGGAACTGTTGAACTTTCTCCTCCAGCAAGCCGCCCTCGTCGGCGCGCATCATCTGGGGATTCCTCTGCTCGATAATTCCGCCCTCAACACTCCCGACGACATCAAAACCGCCGCTGCAGCTTTGCGCACGGTCATCCCAACACTGGAAAAACTGAAACTCGAATTGCACCTCGAAAGTTCTCTCTCGCCGTCCGAATTCCCCATCCTTTTAGCCGAACTCCCCCACCCCTCGATCCGTGTCACCTACGACACCGGCAACAGCGCCTCACTTGGCTACAATCCACGAGAGGAGTTTGCCGCCTACGGCAACCGCGTCGGTTCCGTGCACATCAAAGATCGCAAGAAAGGCGGGGGTACGGTTCCTCTGGGGACGGGTGATACGGATTTTGCGGCGGTGAAGGAAGAATTGCGGAGGATTGGCTTCAACGGTCTGAATACGCTTCAGGCGGCGCGGGGGGAAACGGGGAGGGAGGTGGAGACAGTGAGGGAGTATGGGGGGTGGGTGGAGAGAGAGTTTGGAGGGATTTAAAAGTTCCTAGGCGGATCGGGACAAAAATATCTTTGTAATGTAAATTCTAATTGATGAAAAAGCAAAGATCGGAAGGATTGTGGGCAAAAATTGCTGAAGCTGAAGTCTCAGCAGAAAAAATAATTTCTGCGCAAATAAAAGGTTGGGGCGACATTGTTGTTCGATGTCTTGAACTAGGCACAGAAGTTACAACATTAAAAGGTAGATCTGAGGCTGGTCAGGATATTGTCGTCTCAGGTCTTTTTTTAAATAAAACTCTGAAAGACATGCGTGCTACATGGAAGCTTGTGCAGATGGGTTATACATCTCAAGCAGCTTCTGTGGCTGCCTCTCTCTTTGAGAATGGATTATTATGTAGAATAACAGCTGGAAATACTGATTTGGCAGAGAAAGCATTATCTTCGATTAAAAATCCAGAAAAGGAAATTCCATGGGGCGTTATGGAGATGTGTAGACTCTCTGCCCTCACTGAGAAAAAGAGTTTAGAAGGCGACGAACTTAGACTTCGTACAGTCAGCGACTATGCGGCTTATAAATGGCTTTGTAAGATTAAGCATCCAACATTAATTTCTGCAATGCACGATGCGTCTTCTACGAGAATTGATAGTAAGGGCTACGTAGTAATTCCTTTGCCAGATGTAAGACCGGAAGACATTGGCAATAAGATAATGATCATTGAAATCAGTTTGATAAAACTTTTCTTTGCAATAAAGCACTTCGTAAAAGCAATGAAGATTGAGGATTTAGATGCTGAAAAGCCCGAAGTAAAGGATTGGACAGAGGCAATGATAAATCTTTTCGATGCATTGAATAAAAAGGCAAAAGTTTCAAAGCCCAATCTTGCCTTTACTCTAAAAGGTTCAGGGCTTTATCGGGAGTTTGATAAATTAATGAGTGAAAAATATAAAGGTCATTGAGCGCCTACCATATGACATCTTTTATTGTTAGCTGCTCCCGTTCTTTATTACCGAAGACAAGGTGATATTCGCCATGAGCATTCGGAATGTTGAATATGGCGTAGCCATCTCGCAACTCCAGAGGAGAATAATCACTTACCCTAACTCCTTGAATATCTTGATATATCCACATGTCACCCACGATTGAAGATGGCAGCCTTATACTTATGGATAAATTAGCAACCGTATAATCAGAGATTACTTCCATCAAATATACTGAATCGAAGCCTATCTCTGGACTTGGATTGGCAGTATTTATTTCAAATGGTTTTAGTTCAATTGTTGGCTTACGAAGATCTGTATTGCAATTTACAGTATTTTCTCCACCACTTTGATTATTCGTATGTATTGAACATGGAGTATTTTCGAGCTTTGCATTAGCCTGTTGGAAAAATACCTGATAAAAAGTAGCTACAGCTGCAAGTAAAAAAATTATCTCAAGTATGAGCGCCCACCATCTTTTGTATATTGCTTTGGAGGTATTCTGAGTGGCCGCGTGCTTGCCTCCTTTTGCCTCAAAGACAGGATTGCCTTCAATCGATTCAGAAATAAGAGTAGTCCTTCCGCCCTTTCCTGGTTGCCCACCAGGTGCCACATCTCCTCCATTTGCTTCGATTTTTCCATCTCCAACCATTCTTCTTGCCGCAATATAGATATGGCCCGCGTCTCCTCCGTCTGCAGGATTTTTTACGCCTCCGGTGTCGTTCGAACTAGCCACTTAGCTCCATTATAGCCTCATCCCCTCTGCTACACTCTCCCCCCATGCTCTCCCACTTCTCCCTCACCGTCAGAGTAGAGGGAGAACCGCATTCCCTCGCCAATACCTTCCGCGACAGCGGCCAAGATCTGCTGCTTTTTGTTCACGGCCTCGGCTGCAGCAAGGAAGCATTTGAAGGTGCGTGGGGGCAAAAATCTCTGGAAAACTTCTCTCTGCTTGCGGTTGACCTCCTCGGCTTTGGGCAGTCGCCGAAGCCGGTGGACTTTCCGTACACGATGGAAGCGCACGGCAAGATTGTCGCGCAGATTATCCGCCAGTTCCCTGGTCGCCGGATTCATTTTGTGGGCAGCAGCATGGGCCCGATCATCGGGCTGACGATGCCGCAGGATGTTTTGAATGGATTGAGTTCGTTTGCGAACCTGGAAGCACGATTGATCGCCGAAGACTGCGGCAACAGCGCAAAGGCGGCGGCGCTGAACTTTGAAGAATTTTCGGAGACCTTCTGGCCCGCGCTGAAGGAGAAAGTTTCCAAGGAAACTCGTACGGCCTATGACCTCGACCATGCATTGCCGGAGGCTTTCTACCGCGGTGCGCAGTCAGTGGTGCAACTGGCCTCGATCGGCTGGTCGTATGCGGAGTTTTTGCAGTTGAAGATCCCGAAGATGTATTTTTACGGTGATGACGAGAAGAGCGCGGGGATGAAGGTGTTGCCAAAATTGAAGGGGAAAGTGCCGATGCGGCAAATCAGCAACAGCGGCCACTTTATGATGCTCGATAATCCAACAAAGTTTTATGGGGCTCTTGGGGAGTTTGTGAAAAACGCATGAGACGCCGTTGCGCTGCCCTCTGCTACACTCTCCCCGTTCATGACTGTCGCCTCCGCATCATTGGCATACCTGCAAAAAGAAGGCCTCGGACGGTTCGCGCGCCGCGTGTTCCAAGAGCTCGCCCATCGCGCGAAACGCGCCAGATCATTCTCGCGACGCTACATCGCGGGACGATGGGTGGAACTGCGGGGCGACGAATGGGAGCTCGACGGGATGATGTTTTCGCTGAGTTCCCCGGGCATTGCCACGCATTACAAAAATCGCTTCGTATCGGGAGGGCACGAGGACAAAGAACGGCGGCTCGTCGTCAAACACGTCCGGCGCGATTTGCCGGTGATCGAAGGAGGCGGCTGCGTGGGAGTCGTCTCGTGCGTGACCAATCGATTGCTCAAAGATCCCACGCGCCACATCGTCGTCGAGGCCAATCCCAAACTCTGGGACGTGCTGAAGAAAAACCGTGACAGGAATGGCTGCAAATTCGATGTCGTCGAGGCGGCGTTTGATGAAAACGGACCGCAGGTGACGTTCCACATTCATAAATTGTTTGTTGGTGGGAGCGTCCAGCGCGAAACGGACGAAAAAGTGACGGTTCCCGCAGTAACGCTCAGGGGACTGCTGCAAAAAACCGGGTGGAGTGCCGTCACATTCGTTCTGGATATCGAGGGAGGAGAGATTGATCTGATGGAGAAGGAGATGGATGTGCTGCGCGACCATGTAAAAGTCTTTATTGTAGAAATGCACCCCGCGATTTCCGGTGACCGGGCGATTGCCGATGCGATGAGCATGCTGGAGCGCGCGGGTTTCACATTTGTTGACAGAGAAACCGACGTCTACGTCTTCACCAAAGAATAATGCTCTCCCAGTTTGACCTCACCGGCCGCGTCGCCATTGTCACGGGCGGCGGAGGGCTCCTCGGCCGCCGCCACTGCGAGGCGATTGCCGATGCGGGCGGAATCCCCGTGATTCTGGACCGCAGCGAGAATGGGGAGAAGATCGCCAAGGAGATCACGAAGAACGGCAAGCGCGCGCTGTTCATCAAGACAGACATCACCGACCCTGCTCAGGTGGCCCATGCGCGGGACAGAGTGATGAAGGAATTCGGACGGGTGGATATTTTGATCAACAACGCCGCGAATAATCCGAAAGTGGAACCCCCCTCCGCTAAAGCTACGGGGGGCAAGCCTGATGCAATGGTGAACTTCTCTCGCGTGGAGAATTTTCCGCTGCCGCAGTGGATCGATGATCTCAATGTCGGACTGCTCGGTGCGTTTTTGTGCACGCAGGCGTTCGGCGCGGAAATGATGAAACAAAAGAAGGGTGTGATCCTGAACATCGCCTCCGAACTCTCCGTGATCGCACCGGACCAGCGGCTCTATCGCAATGACGGAACATCTGATGACGCTCAGCCCGTGAAGCCGGTCACATACTCGGTGGTGAAGGCGGGGCTTGTGGGGATGACCAAATACTTTGCGACCTATTACGCTCCACATATTCGTGTAAACGCCCTCTCTCCCGGCGGCGTGTACACCAGGCAACCGAAGGAATTCGTGCAGAAGATCGAAAAACTGATCCCGCTTGGGCGGATGGCGAAGGAAACCGAGTACCAGGGCGCGGTGCTCTTCATGTGCAGCGACGCCTCGTCGTACATGACGGGGCAGAATGTGGTGGTGGATGGGGGGAGGAGCACCTGGTAACAGAGCGCAGCATGCTGCGCCCCTCAAAAATGGATGATCTGTAGGGGCGTTGCATGCAACGCCCCTACAAGCTCACGGTGCTACACTCCCCCCAATGCCCCCCTCCCCCTTCTCCCTCCACGGCAAAGTAGTCCTCCTCACCGGCGCCTCCGGCTTTTTGGGTCGCACGATGAGCAGAGGGCTGCTCGAGGCGGGCGCGAAGGTCTTGATGATGGGGAGATCCGAGAGATTGATGACAGCGCGCGATGAACTCGCGAAGGAATTCGGCGAAGAAAAGGTCAGCGCGTATTCGGTTGATATGTACGACACTGCCGCGCTCAAGAAAACTCTCGCCAAGGCGGTGAAAGACGCGGGGGCGATCGACGTGCTGATCAACAATGCGCACGAACTCGGTCCCGCAACGGGGTTCAATGTTCCCGATGGCAAGTTGGAGGATGCGCCGCTCGAACACTTCGAGAAAAATCTCGCGGGAGGAGTCCTCTGGCCGGTGGTCGCGATGCAAGCGGTCTTCCCCGGCATGAAGAAGAAAAAATCCGGCAGCATCATCAATACCTGCACGATGTACTCGGTGGTCGCACCGAGTCCGACGCTCTATGAGGGGACGGATAAAGGGAATCCCGCAGGGTACGGCGCCGCGAAAGCGGCATTGATGCAGCTCACACGCTACGCGGCATCGTATTGGGGACAGCATGGGATTCGCGTGAACGCGATCCACCCGGGACCGTTTTCAAATACCGAAGATGATGGCCCGAACGCGGTCAAGAAAGACGATCCCTTCATGCAGAGGCTGAAGGACAGAACGTGCCTGGGACGGATCGGCAAACCGAAGGAACTCGTCGGGGTCCTGGTGTTTCTTGCGGCAGATGCGAGCAAATACG
>CAYJTW010000018.1:4310-8561 GCA_964373225.1 uncultured Candidatus Peribacteria bacterium | reverse complement strand
CCGAAGGAACTCGTCGGGGTCCTGGTGTTTCTTGCGGCAGATGCGAGCAAATACGTCACGGGACAGGGAATACCGGTGGATGGAGGATGGACGGCAAAATGAATATTCGGCACAATCCACTTGTGAGTCCCTCCTCCATCAAGCCCGTCGCGGTCGGCAAAAAACTGATTGGTCCGGGCCAGCCGTGCTTTGTGATCGCCGAGATCGGGATTAATCACAACGGTGACTTGGGCGTTGCGAAGAAGTTGATCGATGCGGCGGTGAACTGCGGCTGTGATGCGGTGAAATTTCAGAAGCGGACGGTGGATGTCGTGTACACCAAAGAAGAACTCGCACGCCCGAGAGAGAATCCCTTCGGTCAGACGAACGGTGACCTCAAGCGCGGACTCGAATTCGGCGAGAAGCAGTACAAAGAGATCGACCGCTACTGCAAAGAGAAAAATATTCTCTGGACAGCCTCCTGCTGGGACGAGGGATCGGTGGACTTTCTGCAGCAGTTCACTCCCCCCTTCTCCAAGATTGCGTCGGCATGCCTCACCGATGATGAACTCCTGACGTACCAGAGGAAGACGGGCCGCCCGATCATCCTCTCAACGGGGATGAGCACGCTTGCGCAGATCGATCATGCCATCGAGGTTCTGGGGAAAGAGAATCTGGTCGTCCTCCACTGCACGAGCACGTATCCCTCCAAACTTGAGGAGCTGAATTTGAATGTGATCCCGGTACTCGCGGCGCGCTACGGGATTCCCATCGGCTACTCCGGTCACGAAGTCGGCCTCTCCCCCAGTTTCGCCGCCGCGGTGCTCGGGGCGTGCGTCGTGGAACGGCACATCACGCTGGACCGCGCCATGTGGGGCAGTGACCAGGCGGCATCGATTGAGCCGCAGGGCTTTGAACGGCTCGTGCGCGATATCCGGGTGTGGGAAACCGTCAAAGGAGATGGCGTGAAGATGGTCTACGACAGCGAAAAGCCTATTATTGAGAAGTTGCGGCGGGTGAAGTGATAGCGGACAATGGGCCCCCATGGCTGATCCACGTATTCTCGGCATTCAGAAGCATTTGCAGCGCAGCGCCAAGACGTTTGATGCAGTGTCTGCGCAGTGTGTCCCATCAATTCTGAAAGCCGCAGACCTGCTGATCGCATCCTTCAAGAGCGGCGGCATGCTGCTTTTGTGCGGCAACGGCGGCAGTGCGGCCGATGCACAGCACATGGCGGCGGAATTCGTGAGCAGATTGCGACGTGACCGACCGCGCCCCGCGATTTCGGCGCTCGCACTGACGACGGACACGTCGTTTTTGACCGCGTACGCCAATGACGAAGCGTTCGAAGGAATTTTCGCCAGGCAAGTCGAAGCGCACGGCAAAAAAGGCGACGTCCTGCTCGGCATTACGACGAGCGGCAAGTCGCCGAACGTTCTGCATGCATTCGCGGAGGCGAAAAAACGGAAGATGATCACGATCGCGCTCACGGGCTCCGCGGGAATCGGCTGCGGCTGCGACTGCGTGATCGCGGTCCCGGGCGGCGATACGCAATGCACGCAGGAAGCGCATCTGGGCATTGAACATATTCTGTGCGAACTGGTCGAAGACGCTCTCTACCCGGCCGCATCATGACCCCCAACGCGAACGGAACAGTCCTCTTCCTTCCCCTCTCGAAGGGAAATTTGCTCGAGATGCTGCCGATTGCAAAAGCGATGCGCGGCGATGCGCGATGGACTCCTCTCTTCGCACTCGATGCCAAGATCGCGCCGCTGGTGACATTGCTTGATGAAATGTCCGCCGTAAGAACGGATGGAGGACCACTGAAAACGCCATCGACAACGACCAGTTCATCTCCTTCAAAATCCCCTTCTTTCAAGAAAAGAATTTTCTCACTGCTTCCGTCCCTCTTCCAAGCGCTCTTCCTATTCCGCACTGAACGAAACCGTGCAAGAAAACTCCTGACAACTCACCTCGACATCCATCTGATCATCGTCTCCGGCGACAGGAACGTGGGAATTGAGACCGCTGTCATCGTGGAGGGGAAGCGCCGCGGGATTCCGGGCCTGATCGTGCCGTTTGCCATGAGCTTTCTGGAAGCCGCCGCCGAACCAAGGCTCAGAACGGGATCCCGGGGCGGAAAATACGCCGTCCACAGTCCCCTGCACCGGCTGCTCCGCCGACTCTTCCCCTCATGGGTCTGGGTCTATAAAGGAGTGCCGCTGTTCTTCCATCCTCCCTGGTTCGCCGTCGCGGGATGGATGCTCGGCATCATGCCGGGAAAGCCATGGATCATCGGCGGCGGGATGGCGAAGATGATGGCCGTCGAAAGCAGCGCACTGCGCGATCAGTTACTCGAGCAGGGAATGGAACCGGACAAGATGATTGTGACGGGCAAGCCGTCACTCGACGACATCGCCCGTCAATTGGCATCGACGAATCGTGATGCAATCCGTCAGCAACTCGGGATAGCGCCAACAGAGAAGCTGATCCTCTGCTCCGTCCCGAACTTCGCCGAGCACGATCTGCTGCCATGGGACCGTCATCTGGTGGAAATGCAATTCCTGTTCGATGCAATGGCGAAAACCGGCGCCAAAGTACTCCTGAACCTCCATCCACGGAGTGATCGCAAGCGCTACCAGCCGCTTGCGGACAAAGCGGGCCTCCCGATCAGTGATGAGAGGATCTACACGCTCCTCCCCGCATGCGACATTCTCGTCACCAGTTACTCCAGCACCGTCGCGCAGGCCGTTGCGCTCTGTAAACCCAGCGTCGTCGTCGATTTTTACGGCTTCGACTATCCCGTGTATGACCGCGCGCCCGGCGCCATCGTGCTCCGTGACCGGACGAAATTTTTCCCGACGCTCCAGCGCCTCCTCACGGATCACGATGCATACAATGCCTATGTCGAAGAGCAGCGGGCGGGCGGAGGGGCATGGGCGATCCTCGACGGGAAGAACACGGAGCGCGTTTTGGAGTTGGCGCAGTCGCTCATGATGTCATGCTGAGCTTGCGAAGCATGGCGCGGAAACTTCAGCCCATTTCATCCTTCGCAAGCTCCCACCTTCGCCTGCGGGCTTCGGCGGGCAGGCAGGATGACATGTATACTTTTGGCATGAGTAAACTCTCCATCTTCTTCGAACTCTGGCGCTTCATGCGCGTCCGCAAGAAATTCTGGCTCCTGCCCCTGATCCTCCTGATCGTACTGCTCGGATTGCTGCTGATTTTCGCTCAAACATCGCCTTTGGCGCCTTTTATCTACACACTGGTGTAGTCTAGGGAAGATGAAGCTTCCGCCTCCGTTCAGCTGGTTCTACGATGCATGGATGGCCTTTAGCCATGCGCTCGGCATGGTCATGAGCAAAATTATTCTGACGATTCTGTGGATCGTCGGCTTCGGCACGTACGGAATCATCCTGAAAATCATCAAACTCTTCCGTAGTCGGGCGTCACCGTGTGACGACACCTACTGGATCGACGTGCCCCCATTGCCTCCTGATGATCTTCATCATCAATTTTAATGACGAAACCGCGCTTCATCCTCGGCATCTCCTGCTACTACCACGACAGCTCTGCGTGTCTGATTCGGGAAGGTGAGATTGTGTTTGCCGCGCACGAAGAGCGCTACACCCGCAAGAAGCACGACGAAACGCTTCCGAAAAACGCGATCGAGCACGCGCTGAAACACGCAGGTATCACGATGAACGATATCGATGCCGTCGGATTTTACGAGAAGCCGCTGCTGAAGTTCTTCGACCGCATTGTTCCGACCTACATCTCTGCCTGGCCGCGCGGATTTTTGAGTTACCACCGCGCGATGCACGAATGGATGCAAAAAAAACTCTGGATTCCACAGAATCTCAAAAAAGAATTGGGGTACAAGGGACCGGTGCTCTTCACCGGCCATCACGAGTCTCATGCGGCATCGGCGTACTACGTCTCGGGATTTCCGGACGCGACGGTGGTGACCGTGGACGGCGTCGGCGAGTGGGCGACGACGACGATTGGGGACGGAAAGGGGACGGATTTGAAAATCGTGAAGGAAATCCACTTCCCCCACTCGCTCGGGCTCCTCTACTCCGCCATCACCTACTACATCGGCTTCAAGGTGAACAGCGCGGAGTACAAAGTGATGGGCCTCGCGCCGTATGGAGAGCCGAAGTATATGAAGGAGATGCGGGAGCTGATCGACATTCGCGAGGACGGCAGTTTCCGCATGAACATGCGCTACTTCACCTACGAGGTTGGCCTGCGGATGACTGGCCGCGCGAT
>CAYJTW010000018.1:0-4210 GCA_964373225.1 uncultured Candidatus Peribacteria bacterium | reverse complement strand
TCATCAAAGCGTTCGAAGCGAAAACGGGATGCCCCGTGATCATCAATACCTCCTTTAACGTCCGCGGTGAGCCGATCGTCGAGAGTCCGAAAGATGCGACCAACTGCTTCCTGCACACCCACATGGACTATTTAGTGATGGGGAACTGCTTATTGAGGAAGGACAGGATGCCGGAGAATGTGAGGAGGGATACGGAGAAATATTTACAGCAGTTTCAGTTGGATTGAGTACGCACGCCTTCAAGTTTGAACCCGATCTTCCGTCTATTCTTGGGGAGAGCAGGAGTCGTCAGTGCCCTGATCGCCTCGAAGATCGTGCGGAAATTCTCATCGTATTCTTTTTCCATCTCTTCGAGCTTCCTGGCAAGATCGGCATGCGATGCCAGCCACTGCCGCAACTTCACGAACGCGCGCATGATCGCGATGTTGACTTGAATCGCGCGGGGGCTGTGAAGGACGGAGGAGAGCATGGCGACCCCCTGTTCGGTAAAGGCAAATTGGCGATATTTAATGTTGTGACCGCGCTTCAAGGTCACAATTTGTGACCTTGAAGAATGGCTCATTTCCTGCCTTGTGAGCTGAAATGCGAAGTCCGTTGGAAAACGCCTCTTGTTGCGACGGAGCGCCTGATTTAACGATTTCACAGGTACTCCGTAGAGGTCTGCAAGATCAGTATCCAGCATCACTTTTTGCCCTCGAATGAGCAGAATACGCGTGCCGATGGTTTCTATGGGAATGAGGGACGTTGAAATCATATGTTGTAGACTGGCATTCCTGAATATTGGATAAAAGAGCCCAGGAAAAAATCACTTTTTCGAAATGCAGAAAAAGCCCTTCATGGAGCCACGATCAGATGTTCCACGGTACCATGGAACATCCGCTACTCTATCCCCATGTCCCGCCACCAAAGTCTTTTGCAGAACCTCGGCCTCACGCTTGCGACGATCGTTGCGTTCTTCGTCGTCATTGAGCTGGTGTTGCGAGTGACGGGCATCGATAGCGGTCGTCCGCACACACCACCGATCTACCAGAAGAGTGATGATCCTGCATTGAGTTATGAACTCCGGCCAAATCTGAATGAGTCGGCATTCCGTTCGACGATCGTGACCGACCGCCGGGGCTTCCGCTCGGAGGAGATCCATCCCGGCAAGCCGACCATCGCGATTCTCGGCGACTCCGTCGCGTTCGGGTACGGAGTGGAAAACGGCGAGACGCTCGGTGCGCGGCTGAATGAGCTGCTTAAAAAGAAATTCAATATCGTGACCGGCGCGGCACCCGGCTATACCCTCGGCCAGGAAGCGGCGCTCTACAAAAGCAAAATCGCGCAGCTGCATCCGGAGACGCTCGTGCTCGTCTTCTACTGGAATGATCTCACCGAGAGCGAGCCCGCGGTGCTCGATTCAGACGGAAATCTTCAGGCGCCGGGGTGGACGCCGGGGCAGCCGACGTGTCATCCGATTGAGACCGGCATACTCGGGAAACTCCCCGGCCGTTGCTGGCTCGATCTGCACAGCGCCTTCTACCGGACGGTGAAGAAGGTGATCAGCATGAAGACGGAGCAGGGTAATCTCGCAACCCAGGAAATCGAGAATCGGAAGAATGCATTCGGCGAAGACATCACGGATGATGATCTCCAACAATACGGAGAAACACTCGCAGCATTCGTGAAGACGCTCCCGCGTTCGCTCAAGATGCTCTTCGTCATCTGGCCGGAGAAGCAGTTGCACCTGCAGAGCACGCAGAAGCTCCGGGCAATCGCCGAAAAGCAGAACTTCCGGGTCCTCAACCTGTACGAAGTCTTTGGCAACAGACCCGAGAGCCTCAGTTGGGATACCGTGCACCCGAGCGCGAAGACTCTCAGCGAAGCCGCAGATGTGATCGGGGCGGCACTGGAGGAGTGGAAGTTACTGCCATAAAGTAATACTCCACGCGGAGCTTATCCTGAGAGTACGAAGGATGGAGAGGGAAAAGTTTGTCATGGGAGTTCTCCCCCTCTCCGTGCGGCACGGAGAGGGGGCCGGGGGGTGAGGTGGGTACTCAGACACTGCCGCCGAGCAGATGCTTCAGTCGAAGTGTCCACATTTTGAGGATCGTGCCTAAATAGGGAAGTCCGCGCTTGAAGAGTCCTGTGAAACTTGCGCCGGTCTTTGATTCCCCTGCCCGGCGCGGCACGCTCGCGTACGGAATTTCGACGAATGAGTAGCCGAGGAGAATCGCGCGGTAGATGAGATCGATAAAATACTCGCCGTAGTCGCCATGCAGTCGGATTTTTTGGAGAACCTCGCGCCGGACAGCAATAAATCCGCTTGTGTAGTCAGTAAAGGATGTGAAAAGCGCGTGACGGAGGAACCAGTTGAGCATCTTACTGAGTAAAATCGCGGCTTTAGACTCCTCTCCCCCGAACCACTGCTGTCCTTCCTTCGCGACTCCTCCGGCAATGAAGCGCGACGCGACGGCGATGTTGTAGCCAGCGTCGATCTTTCCCAGAAGTTGAGGGATCACTGCGGGCGGCATCGAAAAATCGCAGTCGAGCCACACGATCGTGTCGCCCTGCGCCAGATCGATCCCCCGCTGGATGCTCTTGGTGAGCCCGCGGTCGGTCATCCGGGTTTCGAGGCGGAGTCCGGGACACTCGCCGGAGTCGATGAGCTGCTCAATGAGCCGCGACGTGCCGTCAGGGGAATTATCGTCAACCACGATGATCTCGTGCGGTTGTCTGATGGCTTGATGGATCGCCATGCAGAGATCAACGATGTTGCCGGCCTCGTTGTAGGTCGGAAGAATGACGGAAACCATCCGGATTTCACGCCCCTGCAATGGCTTCGATGGAATCGCAGACATAATTGATCTGTTCTTGGGTGAGAGCGAGGCCCGACGGGAGATAACATCCTCGCGCGGCGATACGCTGCGAGACGGGGAAGTGCTCACTGCGATGATACAGCTTCTGGATGATCGGTTGCTCCGCTGAGGACGGGAAGAAATCGCGCGTATCGACGCCTTTCTCTTTGAGTGCGGCCCGCAGTGCGTCGCGGGTCATGGGGAATTCTTCGGTGAGCAGAATTCCGTACATCCAGTGAACGTTTTTTGCGTACTTTTTGGTCACGGGTAATTGGATCCCTTTGATCTTGGAAAGTCGCTTGCCGTATTCCGTCGCCATCCAGTCCTTGTGCCGCAAAAAATCGGTGATTGATTCCATTTGTCCGAGTCCAAGCGCCGCCTGCAGGTTCGTCATCCTATAGTTGTACCCGACTTCGTCGTGCCAAAAGCGCCGGCCGGGCATGTGACTGAGATCTTTGAGGGATCGCGCTTTCTGCGCGATGTGATCATCATTGGTCACAATCATGCCGCCCTCACCGGTCGTGATGATCTTGTTGCCGTAGAAGCTGAAGCAGCCGATGTCGCCCATCGATCCGCACTGCCGATCGTTATAGAGGGCACCGTGCGCTTCTGCGGCATCTTCGATGACCCGGAGTCCGTGCTTTTTCGCGAGTGCGAGCAGCGGATCCATATCCACACTGTGTCCGTAGATATGCACCGGCATGATCGCCTTGGTTTTTTTGGTGATCGCCTCTTCAATTTTCGTGATGTCGATGTTGTAGGTATCAGATTCGATATCCACGAAAACCGGCGTCGCGCCCGTGTAGATCACGGCGAAGACGGATGCGATCATCGTGAAATCAGGCACGATGACTTCGTCGCCGGGCCCGATCTTCAAGCTCAGGAGAGCAACGTGGAGCGCCGCCGTACCGCTCGTGACGGCAATCGCATGTTTGACTCCCACGTACTGCGCAAACGCCTTCTCGAACTTCTCCAGGTACGGCCCGCCCGAGGACACCCAGCCGGTTTCCATGGCATCGGCGACGTACTTTTTCGCTGCGGCCGTAATAACTGGCTCATTGACTGGAACATTCATAATCGCAAACGAGTTAACGAATTAACGAGTAAACGAGTTCAAGATTTGCGAAAAACTTTTGTCGTACCCTCGCCTTTAAATGGCCCCTGCTTCACTTCTACCAATCGCGTCGGCTCGAGCATCGTGAGGGTATGACCACCGCGGAAGAAGACGAGGAAGTCCCCCGCCTTCACCGTCTGCTTGTGGAGTTCATTCCACTCGTCATCGAACACCGTCACGGTCGCACTCCCTTTTTCAAAATAGAGGAACTCCGTCGTACGCGTGACCTCATGGCGATTCTCCGGATGCTGGTGGGGCT
>CAYJTW010000017.1:4204-15192 GCA_964373225.1 uncultured Candidatus Peribacteria bacterium | reverse complement strand
CCATCCTACCATCTGACCATCCCACCATTTGTCCTATGAAAATTTCCCTCTCCGCTCTCGACCCGCTCATCGTCTCCCGCAGCCTCCTCAGGCACCCCTTCTACGTCGCCTGGTCGAAGGGGAAGCTGACGCTCGAAGATCTTCGCGTCTACGCGAAGGAGTACTTCCATCTGGTCGAGCGCGTTCCAGGAATCGTTGCGCGGGTTTCCGTCCGTGTCGCCGATCAGAATCTCAAAAACCGCATCCGGCAGAATATGGTTGAGGAGGCGGAGCATGTGGAACTCTGGAAGCGCTTTGCCGGCAGTCTCGGTATCCCGGAGAGCGAGCTGCTCGATCACCAGCCGTCCGCAAAAGTGCAGGCGGCCGTTTCGTCACTCGAAACACTGGCCGAGCAGGGGATGGAGGAGGGGATTGTCGGCATGTATGCGATGGAAGCGGAGCTCCCCGCCATCGCGGCAACGAAGAAAGATGGTCTCTGCACATTCTACGGACTCACATCGGAGGATGCCCATGTCTACTTTGATGAACATCTGAACGAAGAAGAACATTTGAAGGTCTGGAGGTCATTTGATGTGGACGAAACGACGGCCCAGCGCGCCGTCGCTACATCGCTTGCCGCGCAGAATCAGGTTCTGGATGCGGTGTGCGAGAAATGCGGCATTTCGATGGCGTGCTGAGGGTTGTCTCAAACGTGCGTTTCCGTAGTCTACTGGCATGAACGCCGCGCAGACCCCGTATCAACGATTCATCAAGAATTTACAGGAGGCGATGGACGCGCTCGGTCTTTCCGATTCCGAGAAAAAAGCCCTGATGGAGCCGCAGCATGATCACAAAAAAACACTCAGCATCAGACGTGACGATGGGACGGAAGCATCATTCCCGGCGTTCCGCGTGCAGTACAACAATGCGCGCGGCCCGTACAAAGGCGGCATCCGCTACCACCCGGAGGCTGACGAAGACGAAGTGAAGGCACTCGCGGCGCTCATGGCGATCAAGACTGCGGTCGTCGATATCCCGATGGGCGGCGCGAAAGGTGGCGTGCAGGTGGATCCGAAGACACTCAGCAAGAGAGAGCTTGAGGAGCTGAGCCGCGCCTACGTGCGCGCGTTCAAAGATCATCTGGGGCCCGATACCGACGTGCCCGCGCCGGATGTGAACACCACGCCCGAAATCATGGCGTGGATGCTCGACGAGTTCGAAAAACTGACGAAGACTAAAGCGCCGGCAATGATCACGGGTAAGCCGCTGAGCGCCGGCGGCTCGCGCGGGCGCGATACGGCCACGGCGCGCGGCGGGCTCTTCGTGTTACAGGAACTCGTGAAGAGCGAGTCGCTCCATCCCCAAAAACTCACGGTGATCGTCCAGGGCTTCGGCAACGCGGGCGCGACGATGGCGCGTTTCCTTTCCAAGGCGGGCTACACGGTCATCGGCCTCTCCGATTCCCACGGTGCCGTCTACAGCGACAAGGGCATCGATGTTGCGGCGATGGAAAAGCACAAGAAGACAAGCGGCGCAGTCGCCGGTTTCCCGGGCGTCAAAAACATGAGCAACGAAGAGCTGCTCAAAGCCCCATGTGACATTTTGATCCCCGCGGCGCTCGATAACGTGATCACCGAAAAGAACGCTGGCAAGATCAACGCCACGATCATCCTGGAACTTGCCAACGGTCCCACCACTCCCGAAGCCGATGCGATCCTTGCTGCGCGCGGCATCACCGTGGTGCCCGACGTGCTCGCCAACGCCGGTGGCGTCACGGTCAGTTATTTTGAATGGTTGCAGGGGCGCAGCGGGCAGCAGTGGACGGACGAACAGGTTGATCGTGAACTTCATCAGGTCATGCTCAAGGCGTTCCGTGACGTTCGTGATGAGGCCAGGAAGCGGGGCATCACGCTGCGGCAGGCGGCGTTTGTGTTGGGAGTGAGCAGGATTGTGGAGGCGATGCGAGTACGTGGATGGATACAGTAAGAACGTTCTCGTTTACTCGTTAACTCGCTAATTCGTTAATTCGTACGACGAGACACGAATGAACCAGTTAACGAATTAACGAGTCTTTTGCCCAAGATCTTTGCTTCCATTACACTTTGTCCGATGTTTGACGTAGTAATCATCGCCCCTCGATACGTCCGCCTCCGGCGGACTACTCGGGGTGACAAGGCCAGTTGCTTTCTGTTTTATGTTTGATGTAATTATTATTGGCTTAGGAGCTGCGGGGTATACCGCGGCCATTTACTGCGCGCGCTATAAGCTCAAGACGCTGCTCGTGGGGGAAGTGGAGGGGGGCATGGGCATCACGGCTGCCGAAGTGGGGAACTGGCCTGGGGACATCGACGTGCGCGGTCCGGAGCTCATGGAGAGATTCGCGAAGCACGCGAAGAGCTTCGAGGAGGTGACATCCAAAACGGGACGCGTTACCAAAATAGAAAAAACCAGCGCAGGATCCCGAGCGATAGACGAGGGACTGCCTGCGCACGGCGGCAACGCCGCCGCACAACCCGCACCCGGTCCGGGCTTCCGGTTGACATTCCAGAGCGGTGACACCGTCGAAGGGAAGACGGTCATCCTCGCAACGGGCTCAGCCAAGCGCCATCTCGGCGTGAAAGGCGAAGAGGAATTCTCCGGCAAGGGCGTCACGTACTGCGCCACGTGCGATGCCTTCTTCTACAAAGGCAAAGATGTCGCCGTGATCGGGGGAGGGGACTCGGCGGTGGAAGGTGCCGCGATCGCAGCGCAAGTGGCGAAGACGGTCTATCTGGTGCACCGGAGGAAAGACTTCCGCGCCGAGCCCTACTGGGTCGACAAAGTGAAGGAGCGAAAAAACGTGGTGATGGTCCTGGAGAATCAGTTGAAGGAAATTCACGGTGATGCAAAAGTCCGGTCCATCACGCTCGAGAAACCCTTCAATGGATCCAATACTCTCCGGGTCGACGGCGTCTTCATCGAAGTCGGTGCCATTCCGTCGACCGAACTCGCGGAGCAAGTCGGTGCCGAAATCGATGCGAAGGGGTATTTGAAAGTCGGTGCGGATCAGGCCAGCAACGTTCCGGGATTCTTCGGTGCGGGGGACGTCACCAATGCCTCCAATTACTTCGCGCAGTTCGTGACGGCGGCGGGGGAGGGAAGCGTTGCGGCGAACAGCGCGTTCAATTTCCTCAGTACGTCGGGAAATGAGAAGGGGTATATGGGAGGAGGGTGAGAGGAGGGCTTGCGCAAGGGGTTCCCCATCATTACACTCTCCGGGCTATGCCACGAGGAAAGCGCACCGTCTTCGGCATGTTCTGCTCGGCCTGCAATATGCGGGTGGGCACCGTGCGGCTGCACAAGCAGAAGGAGGGCAAGACGTGGAAGGACTTCAAGGTGACGAAGTTCTGCAGTACGTGCAGGGTGAAGAAGCCGACCAAACAGAAGGAAGAACGTCACTCGAAGTAAATGACGAATGGTCAATCATTCGTTGAACTCTTGCGGAATGAATTCCGCATTCAACGCAATCGTTAGCCGCCGATTTAAATCGGCGGCTAACGTACGGTGAAATCACGGCGAATTCATTCGCCAGAATTCTGCAGATCTTAACGATTTGTCATTTATCATTCGCGCTATACTCAAGTCCATGCCCGACGTCTACCGCCGCGCCGCCTCGATTCTCGTCCTCCGTCCCTCTGAGGTCTGTGCTCCGGGGGGAGTGTGTTCGACCGTGTACCAGATCCTCCTTCTCCACAAACCCCGCAAGCGCGACGCGTGGCAGCTGCCGCAGGGGGGAGTCGAAGATGGCGAGAGCGTCACGGAAGCGGCGCTCAGAGAACTCGGAGAAGAAGCGTCGCTCACCGGCTGTCGGCTACTCGGGGTCAGTCAACGAGTCTATCAATATGATTTCCCGGCGTCGTTCCGCCGGTTTCGTCCGGATAACGTGAAAGGACAGCGCATCGAGTATGTGTTCGCGCTCGCGCCAAAGGATGCGGCCGTGACGGTCGACGGGAAAGAAGTGGATCATCACGCGTGGATCGATCTTGCGCAGTTACCGCAGCTGGTGAAGAGGAGGGAGTATGTGGAGATCGTGAAAGGACTCTATGATGAAGCTCTCCGCCGACTCCCATGAGAGTACTGTCGCTTTTCCTCGAGCACTACCGCAACTACGGCACTCTGGCTGTCGATTTTCCCCTTCCGGGGACCTTGCGGCCGGATGATGATCTCCACCTCTTCGTCGGACCCAACGGCAGCGGCAAGACCAATATCCTGGAGGCGATCGCGCTGCTCTCGCTCACCAAATCGTTCC
The DNA here is from genome assembly GCA_964373225.1 of uncultured Candidatus Peribacteria bacterium. Lineage (GTDB taxonomy): Bacteria > Patescibacteriota > Gracilibacteria > Peribacterales > Peribacteraceae > JABFSS01. The sequence goes on along the minus strand of CAYJTW010000017.1, from coordinate 10,925 downwards.
TCGGTCTCGAAGAAGACGATCTGCGGAAATGGGGAACGGAATTCTACCGGGTCAAGGCGCAGATTCGGTCTGACGCAGGGGAGAGAGAGGAACTCGAGATCGTCAGTCAGGTTGCACCCCGCAGGCAGAAAGCCTGCTTCCGGAACGGTGTGAAGATGTCTACCTCTCAGATGGTGGGTCGGCTCCCGGTCGTCACCTTCCTGCCGCAGGAACTCTCGCTCTTCGCCGGCCCGCCCGCGGATCGACGCCGTTTCCTGGATCAAATCCTGAGCCAAGTCTCGCCTGACTACTTCGTCGCGCTGATGGACTACCAGAAGGTCCTCAAGCAACGGAACGCCCTCCTCAAGAGCATTGCCGAAGGACAGGCCGACGTCTCGTTTCTCGAACCGTGGAATGAGGAGATTGCGGCACTGGGGAGCGCGCTTACTCTTTTGCGTCTGGAGCTCGTCGAAACGTTCAACCTGGCCCTGCGCGAGGAGACGCAGGCGCTCGGGGAAACGTGGAAGGAGGTCTTCGTGTCGTATCGGCGCACCGGAGAGTCACGATTGCAGGAACAACTGCGGCAGGAGATGCTCGAACATCTGAAGAAATCCGTCGAACGCGACGTGATTCTGCGATCAACGACGGTGGGGCCGCATCGCGATGATTGGGAGATTCACGCGGACGGGCGTTCGCTCATTTCGTTCGCGTCGCGCGGACAGCAGCGCATCGCCGTCCTCGCGCTCCTGCTGCTGCAGGCGTCGTACCTGGAAGTGCGCCGGGGCGAGAAGCCGGTGATTCTCCTCGATGATATTTTCTCCGAGCTGGACGGCAACCATCGTGAAAAACTCCTCGGCGCGTTCTCCGCGCATCAGGTGATCGTGACCGCGACGGAGATGCCGGTCGATGCGGGAACGTTTATGGGGGTGGTACGGAAGGTCGAAGGGGGAAAATCCTTTCTGCAGAGCGGTTTGCTCATGCTTGACACATTACACAATTAAAGTAAAATTTACACAATTTCCCCCTCTGCCATGGCCGAAACGATCAACCAACTGCTCTCCGTCCAAGAACTGCTGAAGGACAAGAACTTTGAAGCGATTCCGAGCATCCGCGGTCGTGTGAATGAGCTTCGGGACGAAATTGACGCGGAATTGACGCGAGAGATTCCGTCGCACATTGCCGTTCTCGAACAGCAGCATGGTTGGAGAGGGAATATTCAGAGCCAGCTTGCCACCTTTGACCGCTTGGGCACGTTTGATGGAGAAGGAAAGAAAGGGGACCTGATGAGTCCCAAGGAACTGCGGAACCATGCTCCCGGTGCGGGCGATCTGATCGAAGCGCTCAAAGAACGTCCCGCATTGCTGCGCAAAATTGAGCAGGGGTTCACGAATGTGGAACTGGTGCCCTTCGGGCTTTCGCCGGAGGCTCTTTCGAAAACACTCGGGAAATCCATCCTTCACTATCATAGTCTCGGCAAACTGCAGTCGACGGATGGGATGAAACTCGACGTCGACGCATCCGAGCCGGTCTGGCTGTTTGGCGACTATAAGGGGTCGGATACCAGCGAAAAAATCGCCTATTTCCCCAAGCGTTTTGATGCAACGGATCATGAAGGACAAACCAAGCAGCAGGTCATCGACATTTCGGCATTCCCGGGATGGCAGATGCAGCTCACCGAAAACCTTCGGAATATTCCCCGGCAGGGCAAGGGACAGGCCGCGGGAGGCAGACCCCAAGTCGAGGCCAACCAAAAGCCGAATGAGTATCTTGCGTTGCTCCAGTCACAAGCCTACGACTTGGAATCCGGCGGCACGCCGGAATCGTGGATGACGCGCGGGATCATGCACCTTGCGAAGACCGACGGTGAAGTCCTCGATGATTATCAGTCCGGCTCCGCTTGTTATCTCCTTGGTGCTTGGCTCAAGTCCTCCGGCTTCGTGGCGCGCGCGTTTTGGTTTCGCGACTACCGGCAGGCGCGCGTGGACGGGTACGATCCCGGGTACCGCGATGCGGATGTTGGCGCGCGGTTCGAGGTGAGGGTATATTGATCTTTGGTCTTTCTTCTTTTTCGCTCTTTTTCTTTTTTCGCGGCGAATAGTCACCTTGTATTCTTCGGAGTGCGGGGCTGCCGCAGGAAGCGTCTGAGACCACACCCGTACAGTGCGTCGAGCCATGGAGTTTTTTTCGATGCACCGGGTTCACGCGCTTCGTTTTCTCTGACCCCTCACGACTGAGCGTCGCCCATCCCCGCGCATCGCGTGCGCAGAGGGGGATGAAAAAGCAAACCCATGCGGACGCATGCGGCCGCGGCCGTTTGCGTTCCTGCGACGGCGACGTTGGTAGAAGTCCTCCGGCAACGTGGCGAACGCGTATTGGAATCGCGACAACCGGCAGGCGAACGTGGACAGGAACGATCCCGGGAACCGCGATGCGGATGATGGCGCGCGGTTCGAGGTGAAGGGTCAGAGCGTACTCACCGACTTCAGCCACCCGCCGAGCATCCTGCCGATCTCCTCCAGCGCCGCCTGCGCCTGGAAGATCTTCGTCTCATGGGCAAGCGTGAGCTCCAGGCATAGCCGCAATTTGAGGACGGCTGTTTCCTGGTGCCCGCATGCCCGGATTAGGTACGCAGGCTTCATCTGCTTGGGGGCGTTCTTCGCCATGATGAGTTCGCCGAGCATATCGAGAACGCTCTTTTCCAGGCTCTGTCCGATGGAGTAGCGCCGCTGTTTCTCCATGCGGTTCGTGATCTCCACGATCTGCTTGTATAGGTCGTAGGTACGATTGATGATGGGGAGCGTGTCCATGGACCTCAGTCTACCAGCCCTCTGGCATTGCTATCGCGGCTTCCGCACCGGCAAGAAGCGCACACACGAGATGGAGGAGTTCTTCTACTCCCTGGAAGAACATCTCCATGCGTTGCAACGGGAACTCACCAGCGGTACGTACCGTCATGGCCACTATCGCGTCTTCACCGTCAGCGACAACAAGAGGCGCAGCATCGCCGTCGCTCCATTGCGCGACCGGTTCGTCCACCGCCTTCTCTATGAGGAACTGGAGAAAATCTACGATCCCGTTTTCATCGATGACGTATGGTCATGCCGCAAAGGAAAGGGGTTGATCGGCGCCATCGATCGTGCGCAACAGTTCCTCGGGAGGTTCCGCCAGGGCTTCTTCTGGCGTGCAGATATCCTCAAGTTCTTCGACAACGTCGATCACGGCGTTCTGTGGGAATGCCTCGAGCGGCGTATCGGCGATCAGGGCGCTCTCTCTCTGCTGCAGAAGATCATTGACAGTTATCCGAGTGACGAGAGACCAGCCTTCGCGCGACGACGCGCTTCGGCCGACGAGGAGAGAGAGAGAGAGAGAGTACTTTGGCGCGGCGGGGAATCCCCATCGGCAACGTCACGAGCCAGATTTTCGCGAACATCTACCTGCATGAACTCGATCGGTTTGTGAAGCACACGTTGCGCATGCCTGGATATCTCCGGTATGGCGATGATTTTGTCGTCTTTGCGCATGATCATGACTCGCTCCAGCGCACGAAGTCTGCGGTGGAAGATTTTTTGCATCGCTGTCTCCGTTTGCAGCTCCACTCACGTAACAATATTCTGCTGCCGTGCAAGCGGGGATTACATTTTCTTGGTTACGAGATCTTCGCCACGGGCAGGCGACTACGTGCGCGGACATGGCGGCGATTGCGGCGCCGTCTCAACGCACGGAACTGTTCCAGCTATCGTGGGCTCGTTCTCTCCGAGAGAAATGCGAAGCATGCGCGACGATTTTCCTGGCAGAGCGCGGTGGCGACAGAAGGGGTAGAATAGCACCGTGCATGACCGCTACCTCCACGAAGGCGAAACCCTCCTCTGCGACCGCCGCTCCTCTCCGGCCGTGCTGATGATCCTCGTTGCCAAAAGTGTTCTCGAGGCGTTGATCGTCGGTGCGATCCTCAGTGTCGCGCTCTCCGTGACTCTTCTGCTGGCATTTCAGGTGACACTCGCGGTCTGGATGTACGCGGCGCTCTTCCTGGGGTGTTTGGCGGTGATCCTCTTCCAGCATGTGCATATCTGGCGCGAGGCGACGCTGCGCGTGACGACGGAGCGCATTCTCCTCTCCAATCCCACGGCCTTCTTCCACGCGCCGCTCGTCACGGTCAAATGGCCGCAGTTTCAGGAATGTGAGGTGGATCACCGCGGGTTGCTCGATGTCTTCTTTTTCGCGCGGCCGCTCAAGATCCGCTACGGCACGGCCGACGCGCGCTATGAAGCGAAGTTTCCATCGCTGCGGTATGCGGAAGACCTCAAGCACTATCTGGATAAAGTCGATGCGGCGATCCGGAAGAACGATCTCACATCCCTGAAGCCGTTCATAGCAAAGCCAAGGGGGAAACGAGACGACGTTAACTCGTTAATTCGTTAACTCGTATATCAGATTACGAATTAACGAATTAACGAGCACGGTTCGAATCTGCGAAAACTGTTCTAGGAACGTGAACGAGAGCGCCATACACTGCGAGTGCAAGCGCATCCGCCGCATCATCCGGCGTCGGAACAGCCGTCAGATGCAGCATCCGCATCAGCATATCCTGCATCTGCCGCTTATCCGCTCTCCCGTCTCCCGTGATGCAGGATTTCAGTTGGAGCGGTGTTGGTTCGATCACCGGGATGCCGCGCTCGGCGAGCGTGAGCAGGATCACGCCGCGCGCCTGCGACACATCCATCGCCGTCTGCACATTGGTCTCGAAGAACAGCCGTTCCACCACCGCGCAGTCGGGTTTGCTGTCGTCGAGCAGTGCGGACAGATCATCATGAATCTCGCGCAGGCGTTCAGGAGTCGGCGTTCCCGCCTGCGTCTCAATCGTCAGCCATTCAACGGGAATGATCCGGTGAACCGAATCGGCGTCCACAATGCCGATGCCGATTGTCGCCAAGCCGGGATCAATGCCGATAATTCGCATGCATGAAGCCTAGCGAGGTGCCGCAGTCCACGCCACGGTCAGGGATTGAAAAAATGCCAATTTTCTGCTATCCTATAAGGAAAACATCATATCTCCATGTCACGCAAACATCGTCATTTCCTGGCCGCTCCGCTCTTCGCGCTTTCGCTGCTCGTCACGATTGCGGGGGTCAGCGGTGCGCACCGCGCGCAGGTGACCCAGGAGACCGTCGCCGTCGGCGAGATCACCGCCGTGCGTGCAGACAAGACATTCACCCTCCCGCGCGGATTGCGCGGCCTCCTGCGCGAAGACGGCGTGCTGCACGATGACGGGGGCGTCCTCTCGCTGCGACAGGGGACTGTGCTCGTTGCATCCGATGGCATGACGACTGTGCAGATCGGCGACGTGTTCCTCTCTGCATTCCATGGGGGATTTTTGGCGACGTTCAACGGCACGAAATTTTCCGTGCATGCCCTCACAAGTCCCGTTCTGCTCGAACGCGGAGCGTTCCGGCTGATCATTCCGGCGGGTATGCAGGGATCGTGGACGGCCGCGGAGCAACTGCCATCCGGTTCCGATGTCACAGGCATTGCCGCTGAACGCGAGCGTCTCCAGATGATCCCGGAAGGTACCCTGCGCGATGAGCTGAGTGTGCTTGCCGCTCTGCCTCCGGCGCCGTTGCCGCACAGCCCTGAGGATCTCCGGATGTCCCTGCAGTTTGGTGACGCGACATCTCTCCGCGCGCTGCTGCGCCAACGCGCCATGCAGACCGCGCTGCAATCTCCCGAGCTCTCCACGGAAGTTCTTTCGACCCTCTTTGCGGACACCGCAGACCTCCCCAGTGCGTCACAGGAACTGCTGCAGTACCTCCGGGATGATCGCCTGTGGCTTCTTCTGTCGTTTCATCGCAGTTACCGGGCTGCGGCCTGGGAAAACTCCGGAGCGATCGGCATCTCTGCCGACGCCCGCGTCCTGCGCTGGCTCCAGCTGCCCTCCTCCGATGTCGGCGGCAATGCCGTGAGCGCTCTTGCCGTTGAGCGCTGGGCCCAGCAAGTCGGCAAGTACGCGGAATCCCTGTCGCAACCGCAAGACTTCCTTGAGCCGCTCCTGCGGTCACTGCGCGGCTACAGAGCTTTCGCAGAACAGAGAGGCTTCCCCGAACGCCTGCAGCGCATCGCGCATGCACTGCGCGCCGTCATTGAGCCATTCAACGGCCGTCTCTCCGACGATGCAAAGAACCTCTATGCCGAATGGCAGGAGCTCGACAACATCGAACCGTACACCGAACCCGCGCCGCTGCCTCCACCCGTCATTGAGGCTGCAGTGCCCGTCCCCGTCCCCGCGCCCGTTCCCGGGCCTTTTGATGCCGCGGCGGTCGAGGCAGGCGCCAGGCAAATGCTCCTCGATGCCGGCGCGCTCTTTACCACGCAGACGGTCCTCCATGCCGAGAGTGCGACGCAGGTTACGGTGCAGCACCTCCTCTTCGCCACCGGGGACGGTGAGCACCGCTATGACGCCGTTCTCGATCTCACTGCCCGGCAGCTCAGGAGCATCCGTCGAGACGGGCAGCTGATGCCGTATTCCCCCGGTTTGGATGCATTTGGAGCGTGGGCCGGCGGGCAACCTCCTGCGGAGGATGGTGGGCGATGATGGATTTGAACCATCGACCTCAACATTATCAGTGTTGCGCTCTAACCCCTGAGCTAATCGCCCGTGATGTGAAAAGAGTATAACCCCTGCTTGCCGGCCGTAGCTCCTCCGCAGAGGAGCGAAGGCTGGAGCTAATCGCCCGTGATGATCTGCGAA
>CAYJTW010000017.1:1976-4104 GCA_964373225.1 uncultured Candidatus Peribacteria bacterium | reverse complement strand
AGCTCCTCCGCAGAGGAGCGAAGGCTGGAGCTAATCGCCCGTGATGATCTGCGAAGACGTTTTCCCGCAGCCGACGTACGATACTTTTCTCTTTTCCTTGCGGCAACCCAAAAACGGAGACCTCACTGACCTCCGTTCTTCATTCACAGAGTGCTTCCTCTCAGCGCGACGACGCCGAGGAGGCGGAACTCGAGGACATTGCCGGGCTCACGGATGACGAACTCGCGGCGGCAGAAGCCGACGCAGCTGCTGCCGACTTGCTGCTTTGTTGCCACATCCAGTTGTTCTGACGATCGCGTTCCTTGTCTTTGATGTGCCGGGCGCGGAACTTCTGCGCTTCCTTCATCATCTTTGACTCGGCCTTCATGACCTTCTTCTCCATCTTCTTCTCCATTTTGTTCATTATGACGCCACGCATGCAGCGTTGTTTGGCCATGCCCGTGAGACCGGTGCACTGTTGGCCCGGAGCAGTGGTCTCCCTGGCGAGGGCAGTGACGGCCACCGTCATCGCGAGGGAAGACGCGGCGAGGAATGTGACGAATTTCTTCATAAAAAAACACGGAGAGAAATACAGGACGGAGGAATTCTACTCAGTTCTGTGCGGAAGAGGAATTGCCAAAAGTCAGCTTTTTAGCTGTGTAGCTTTTTAGCGTCTCTGTATGAACGCCAATGGTCCCAAAGCGAACAAGCGAACAAGCCAATAAGCGAACAAGCTCGTGAATTATTCCCTATACAGATCCGTGACACTCTGGCCCGTCTCAATATGCCGCAGCACCTCGGCGAGCAATGGTGCGATGGGGAGCACGGTGAGGGAGGGGATGCCGGCGGTTTCCGGAATGCTGTCGGTGACGACCACTTCGGAAAATCCGGCCTTCGACAGTCGTTCTTTGGCGGGACCCGAGAAGACGGCGTGCGTGGCTGCCGCGTAGATGTCCCTGTTCGCGCCGCGGTCGAGCAGCGCCTGACGGGCCGAGAGCAGCGTGCCGGCGGTATCGATGATGTCGTCGAAAATGATGCAGGTGCGGTCCGCAACGTCGCCGACGACGTTGAGGACCTCGGCTTTGCCGTGCTGCGGCCGGTTCTTATGGAGGATCGCGAGCGGCGCGCCGAAGGTGTCGGCGAATTTCTTGGCGCGCTTGGCGCCTCCCACGTCCGGTGCGACGACAACGGGGTTCTTGAGTTTCTTCTTGCGGAAATAGTCGGCGAAAATCAGCCGTGAGGAGAGCGCGTCGGCCGGGACCGAGAAGAACCCCTGGATCTGGTCGCTGTGGAGTTCGAGGGTCAGGACGTGATCGGCGCCGGCTTCTTCCAGCAGATGCGCGATCAGCTTGGCCGAAATCGGTTCGCGCGGTTCCGAGACGCGGTCCTGGCGCGCGTAGGGCATATGCGGGAGGATCACGTGGACGGTTTTGGCAAAACTGAGCTTCGCCGCCTGGCAGAGCAGGAAGAGTTCCATCAGATCCTCGTTCGGACGGGTCCCGGCGGTCTGCAGCAGGTAGACGTCCTTTCCACGGACGGACTCCTCAAAGCGCACATAGCGCTCGCCGCACGAAAAGGTCTTCGTGATGAGCTTCCCGAGCGGTACGCGGAGTTCTTTGCTGAGGGCTTTGGCCAGCGCCGGGTGGGAGGATCCTGCGAAGAGATGCATGCGTACGCTACTATTCTACCATATGCGCGCGCGCTTTTCGAGGTCACTGGGCCTCCCTGTTCAGGACGGGGAAACCGGAGAGACGGTGGGCAGCCTCAGTGGCATCGTCCTCCATCCCGATACGGGAGTCGTCGAAGGATTCTTCGTGCGCCTCCCCGGGTTTTTTCGTTCCGAGAATCTTTTCCTCCAGAGTCTCGACGTTCTGCACTGGGGGCTGCGCGTCACCGTACGGCACAGGGGCGTGCTCTGCCCGCTGGAGGACCTCGTGCGCCTGCAGGCGCTCATCGCATCGCAGCGCCCCATGATCGGACAGCGCATGATGACCCAGAGCGGCAGGGTGCTCGGCTACTGCAGCGACGTCCAATTCTCTACCCGGGATTTCCGCCTGGAGTGGCTCTTTCCCCGACGATTCTGGCGCAGTGGCATCCCCGTGCCTGCATCACAGATTCTCGAGGTGCGGCCGGAGGCGATCATCATCCG
>CAYJTW010000017.1:0-1876 GCA_964373225.1 uncultured Candidatus Peribacteria bacterium | reverse complement strand
CGGGCGAAGAGGATGACGAGCAGACCGATGATCACGAAGAGAATCGTTTTCTTCGCTTTGTCCTTCTGTTCGTCGCTGCCCTGCGAGACGATCAGGCGGATGCCGCCGATGACGATAAAGACCACTGCGGCCAGCGCAACAAAGTCGAGGACGAACGTGAGCACGTTGAGGATGAGCTGGCGAATAGCATCCCTGCTGCCACCCCCCGGTGTGCCCGGTATGTCGGGAATATCCCCGCCGAACTGCGCCATGGCAGCAAACGGCGCCAGTGTGCCGGTGAGAATCAGCCACGTGCGGCAGGAGACCTTCTGGAAGAGAGACATAGGAGAAAAGTGGGGAATTACGCAATATGTACTCCAGAGCCCGGCTCTCCGCAAGCGCAGCCATACCGGGAGAAGCGAATGCACTTGACTGGTGACCCGTTGAGTATTTTATTTATTACCGACAGCGCCGGCGGCAATGAGAACTGCGGCGGGGAGCGTAAACCACAGATCGAGGTTCTGAATCATCAGGCTCATCAGCGTGCTTTGATTCAGGATGGTTTGCAGGCCCGGCGTCGCCGTCACCTGCATGCTGAGGAGCGGCGCCCCCGCGATGAATGTCAGAAGCGTTGCGAGGAGCAGTCCCGCTGTCGCAAAGCCGCACAGGCCCGTCATCGCCATGTTCACCGCAACGCTCCCGTCCCTGGCGTACTGCACGTGGAGACCGGCGCGGACGGCGAGGAACACGACAACGGTGATGAAGAGCGTCAGTTTGACGATGGAGGTGGCCGTCGCATCGAGCGGAATGCCGACGCTTCCCAGCATCGACTGCGTCTGGGAAAATCCCAAAATCCGCTCGGCGAAATTCCCCACCCCCTGCACCGCGACAACCGCGATGTAGCTGCTGAGGATGATCTTCACCGATTCCTTCTTCCCGATGATGAAACTGTACGTGATGACGAGCGCGAAGAAGACGATGATGAACAGATCCCAGGACAGCGTGAGGTTCATGGTGGTGGATTGTACCTCTATAGTGTGGGCATGCGCCACGGCTTCCTCCTCATCGATAAACCCATCGGCCCCACCTCGCACGATGCCGTCGCGATGGTTCGTCGAAGTCTGCCGGAACGGTCGGTCGGTCATTTAGGCACGCTCGATCCGGCCGCCACGGGGCTCCTGGTCATGGCCGTCGGCAAGAAGGCGCTCAAGGTCGTGCAGCTGTTCAGCGAGATGACGAAGGAGTACGAGGCAGACATCCTCTTCGGCAAGGTGAGCACCACGTACGACGGCGAGGGCATCATCAAGCAGTTCGATATCGGCATGGGGTGGGTGCCGCCCGAGCACAGTCAACTCCAGCAGATCATCAAGGACCGCTTCACGGGGAAAATTTCGCAGGTGCCGCCCGCGCATTCCGCCGTTCATGTGAGCGGAGAGCGCGCGTACAACAAGGCCCGTCAGGGACATCGCGTCGATATCCCCTCGCGCATGGTCGATATCGACCGCTGCGAAATCCTTTCCTATTCCTTCCCGCATCTTCGTCTGAAGGTCGCCTGCGGCTCGGGAACCTACATCCGCTCCCTCGCGCATGATCTGGGACAGGTCCTCAAATGCGGCGCGTACCTCAGTGGTCTCAAACGGACGAAGGTGGGGGAGTGGGCAGTCACTGACGCAAAAGCTCCTGATGCAATCAAATGGACGGATGTCATTCCGCTCAAAGAAGTTCTCAAGAGTTTTCCGCGTCGTGAACTCACGAACGATGAAATGGAAGAGCTGCGCTTTGGAAGGAATATTGAAGCCGAAGTGGAGCCCGACACGATCGCGTGGCACGACGAACTCCCCGTCGCGATCCTCATCCCCGCGCCCGACGGGACGGCGCATGCGAGGAAGGTGTTTTA
>CAYJTW010000016.1:12742-15335 GCA_964373225.1 uncultured Candidatus Peribacteria bacterium | reverse complement strand
AATACGTGCTGCTCAACCGCGCGCCAACGCTCCACCGCCTCGGTATCCAGGCCTTCAAGCCGCAGCTGGTGGAAGGCCTCGCAATCCAGCTGCATCCGCTCGTCTGCGCCGCGTTCAACGCCGACTTCGACGGCGACCAGATGGCCGTCCACGTTCCGCTCTCGGTCAAGGCGCAGGACGAGGCGCGGACGCTGATGGCATCGGTCAATAACGTCCTCAAGCCCTCCGCCGGCGAACCGATCATCAACCCGATCCAGGACATGGTGCTCGGCTGCTACTTCCTCACGCGTATTCACGAGGGCCGCAAAGGCCAGGGCATGACCTTCAGCGGTCCGGAGGAGGCATTCATGGCGTATGAGCAGGGGATTGTCGATCTGCAGGCCAAGATTAATGTCCGTGTCATGGTTCGAGGCGCTGCGCTGCGCAGCGCTCCTCACCATGACATGTCAGAGCTTCGAGGCGCTCCTCACCATGACATGTCAGGGCGAGGTGCGTCGCCCGCGGGCGGCGCCTCGAGCTTTGTCGAGACGTCCGTCGGGCGACTCAAGTTCAACGAAGTCGTCCCCCCCGCGCTCGGGTTCATCAACGACACGATGAAGAAGAAGACCCTGAGTGACCTGATCTCCCGCTGCCTCGAAGAGCTCGGTCGTGAGGAGACCGTCGCGCTCGCCGACCGCGTCAAAGATATCGGCTTCTACTACGTCACCACGTCGGGCATTTCGATCTCGGCAACCGACATCACCGTGCCGCATGAGCGCATCAGGCTGCTCGAAGAAGCAAACGAGAAAATCCGCAAGATCAACAACTTCTACTGGAAGGGTCTCGTGACCGGCGACGAACGCTACAGCCACGCGATCCGCATCTGGTCCGCCACAAAAAACGAAATCTCGACCGCCATGATCAAAGGCTTCCTCGCCGATGAAGAAAACGGCATCACGTACGTCATCGACTCCGGCGCCCGCGGAAACTGGGGCCAAATCACGCAGCTCGCCGGTATGAAGGGTCTCGTGGCCAACCCCTCCGGACGCACCATCGAACTGCCGGTCCAGAGCAACCTGAAAGGTGGCTTCTCCGTGCTTGAGTACTTCATCGCGACGCACGGAGGACGCAAAGGAAAATCCGATACCGCTCTCAAGACGGCCGAAGCCGGCTACCTCACCCGCCGTCTCGTCGACGCCGTCCAGGACGTGATCATCCGCGAGGAAGACTGCGGTGCGGTGATCGGCCACCGCATCACGCGCGAGGAGTCGGCGCAGATCGGCGAGAAGATCGCTATCCGCCTCTTTGGCCGGAGCCTCGCCGAAGATCTGGTTGTCGACGGCAAGACGATCGGCAAACTCGACCAGGAAATCGACGGACCGATGCTCGAGATCATCGAAAAGCACAAGATCGACGGCATTTCCGTCCGTTCGATCATGACCTGCCGCACGCGCGGCGGCATCTGCGTCAAGTGCTACGGACGCGATCTCAGCAACAACAAGACCGTCCAGATCGGCACACCGGTCGGCATCATTGCCGCCCAGAGTATCGGTGAACCCGGAACGCAGCTGACCATGCGCACCTTCCACATGGGAGGCGTCGCCGAAGGCGCCGATATCACCCAGGGTCTCACCCGCGTCGAGGAACTCTTCGAAGCGCGCAACCCCCGGACGCCGGCAACCCTCAGCGACATCACCGGCCGCGTAAAGGTCAGCCACTCGGGGGGCAAAACGACCGTCCAGATCATTGCCGAGGAGCCGGGCGAAGACACCTATTACGTGCCCTCGGGCTTCGAGGTGACGGTCAAAAAAGGCCAGGTCGTCGCGGAACGGGCGGTCCTCGCCAAATCGAAGACGGACAAGAGCACCATCAAGGTCACGATTTCCGGCGCTGTCAGCCATATCGAGCGCGGACTCCTCCGGATCCGCCACGACACGATCCAGGAGCGCAGCTACGAATTCGGCCCGCGCGAATCCCTGCTCGTCAAAACGGGATCCTTCGTCGAAGCGGGCGAGGCGCTCAATGCCGGACACTACAACATCCAGGAGCTCCTGGAAAAGAAAGGCGCCTATGCCGTGCAAAAGTATATCGTGCACGAGGTCCAGCATATTTATGCATCGCAGGGACAAACGATCAACGACAAGCACCTGGAAATCATCGTGAAGAAAATGTTCTCCAAAGTCCGCATCGTCGACTCGGGTGATACCAAATTCCTCCCGGGCGAGACGAGCGATCTCGGCGAAGTGCAATACGAGAACGACCGCGTCCGCAAAATCAAGAAGCATAACCAGGAAGCGACGTTCGAGCAGCTGCTGCTCGGCATCACCCGCGTGGCGCTCGCGACCGATAGCTGGCTTGCCGGCGCGTCCTTCCAGGAAACGATCCGCGTTCTCGTGGAAGCTGCCACCACCCGCCGCATCGACATGCTCCATGGTCTGAAAGAGAACGTCATCATCGGCCGTCTCATCCCGACGGGAGAGGTCTACCGCAAGCGGTACATCTCCGGGGGGGCGCCGCATGCCGATGAGAATGAAGAACTCTAGATGAGGGAGCGGGCATTCTGCGGGGCGGGCATTCTGCGGGAGCGGGCATTCTGCGGGAGCGGGCATTCTGC
>CAYJTW010000016.1:9806-12642 GCA_964373225.1 uncultured Candidatus Peribacteria bacterium | reverse complement strand
CATGTCCAAACCCGTCAAGCAGTACATCCCCGTCGGTTCCGATCCGTTGATGGAGAAATTCATCAACTGCGTCATGAAGCAGGGCAAAAAATCGATCGCCCGTCGCATCGTCTCTGATGCCTTCGAGATCATGAAGACCCGTACCAAGGATGCTCCGGCCGAAGTCTTCAGCAAAGCGCTCCTCAATGTGACCCCCCTCGTCGAAGTCCGTCCCAAGCGTATCGCCGGCTCCGTCTACCAGGTCCCGGTCGAAGTGAACCCCAAGCGCCAGATGGCCCTCAGTATCCGCTGGATCCTCGATGCCGCCCGCTCGCGCAAAGGCGTGCCCATGGCTCACAAGCTCGCCCTCGAACTCCTCGACGCCTCTGCAGATCAAGGTTCAGCCGTGAAGAAGAAGCAGGACGTGCTCAAGATGGCGCAGGCGAATAAGGCATTCGCTCATCTTGCGAAATCTGCGTAAGTACTCCGTGAGCTATTCCAGATGTTCTTCTGGCACATTGATGAGGTGCATGGATGCTGATTTAGAACCAAAAACGCGCACAATCTTTTCGCGTTCTGTGATCCAGAGATGCAGAAGCTTAGTAATGCCGTGCGTGCGGCATAGATCAACATAAAAATTCTTGTTGATGAAGAGATTGCAAATTTGTTCGACGGTCATCCCCCCTAACCATTTTGGAGAAAGGCCATGTTCGATATCGCTGATGGTTTCGGGGATAACAACTTCCACTAGCCAAGATCCGAGAAGAGCAGCGACCGTCAGGCGATGCTTTCCGTTCAAAATGAAAAGAGAATCTCCATGCGGACAGCACAGTATCGGCGGAGGTGTCAGGACATTCGCCACAATATGACGACCGGTTTCCTTCTGCCGGATGCGTCGCGTTGTCGTTTTTGCTGTTTGGAATTTTCGGAGCTTTTCCTCATCCAGTTCTGGAAAATGCGGAATGAATTTCAGGTATTGCTGTGTGCTAGCGACAATTTTTTTCATAAGGACGCATGATACAGGAGCGACATACAAAAATCACTTTTTCATAAGCCGTTTTCACAGCTTCAGGAAGAGAAAATCGGACGTTCCACAGGGTCATGGAACGCCCATGTGTTATCGAAAAAAGAAAACCGCCCTTTGGAGCGGCTCGAGGTGTTGCGCCTGCGGGCGCAACACGCCTCGCCGTGACAGTAGCGATTCTGAAAATGTGTCATGGTTCGAGGCACGCTCGGACAGCGCGCTCCTCACCATGACAACTCCCATAGCCGCAATGTCACGGCGAGGTGCACGGCCGCAGCCGTGCCTCGAGCCGGCCTCGAGCCGCAAACGTGTTACAATACTCAACTATGCATGAATACTTCATCTACATCCTCCGATGCAGTGATGGCAGCACTTACACCGGCGTAACGAATGACTATGAGAGGAGGTTGGCGGAACATCAAGAAGGTATCGACCCCGGTTCATACACGCACACCCGCCGACCTGTCTTGTTGGTGCATGTTGAGTCGTTCGGCAATATTCTCGATGCGATCGCTCGGGAAAAGCAGATTCAGCGATGGAGCAGGAGAAAAAAGGAAGCGCTGATCGCAGGAGACATGCGAAAGTTGAAGCATTTCTCCAGAAGGGCACACCTTTCTCACTGAAATACCAATTGCATCCCCAAGCCCTTTTCCCTACACTCTGCGCACGTTTTTACGGGTGCGTTTTTGGATGATCTGCGGACTCCTTTGCCTCGTTTGTCTCTTTTGCCTCCTTTGACTCCTTTCCCATGGACCTCAAGAACGTCCGCAACTTCGGCATCATCGCCCACATCGACGCGGGCAAGACGACCACGTCCGAGCGCATCCTCTTCTACACCGGCCGCGTGCACAAGATCGGCGAAGTGCACGAGGGCGAGGCGACGATGGACTGGATGGAGCAGGAGCAGGAGCGCGGCATCACGATCACGGCCGCCGCCACGCAGTGCCAGTGGAAGGCACCGATGCCCGATGGCAACATCGTCGAGGCGACGCTCAACCTGATTGATACTCCGGGGCACGTCGACTTCACCGCCGAAGTGGAGCGTTCTCTTCGCGTTCTGGACGGGGGAGTCGTCGTGTTCGACGGATCCCAGGGTGTCGAGCCGCAGAGCGAAACCGTCTGGCGGCAAGCCGACAAGTACGGCGTCCCGCGTCTCGCGTTCGTCAACAAGATGGACAAGACCGGCGGCGACTTTTACATGACGCTTGGCTCCATCCACGATCGCCTCAGCAAGAACGGTGTCGCTATTCAGTTGCCCATCGGCGCGGAGAGTGAGTTCAAGGGCATCATTGATCTCGTCGGCAAAAAAGCCTGGACGTTCGAAGGCAAGAACGGCGAAATCCGCAAGGAAATCCCGATCCCCGACGACATGCAGGCGCAGGTCACCGAGTACCGCGCGACGCTGATGGAGAAGGTCGCCGAGAACAGCAACAATGACCTGATGGACAAGTACCTGGAGAACGGCGCGTTGACCGATGACGAACTGCGCAAGGGGATCCGCATCGCCACCGTCGCAAACAAGATGTATCCCGTCGTCTGTGGTTCCTCGCTCCAGAACATGGGCGTGCAGCCGGTGCTCGACGCCGTCGTCGCCTACCTGCCCTGCCCGCTCGATATTCCGCCGGTCAAAGGCAAGAATCCCAAGGACGTCGAGGAAGAGCGCAAGGCTTCCAATGACGAGTCGATGGCGGCCATTGCCTTCAAGATCGCGACCGATCCCTTCGTCGGCCGTCTCACCTTCATCCGCGTGTATTCCGGCGTGCTCAAAACCGGCACGGCCGTCACGAATTCCCGCACAGGGAAAGGTGAACGCATCGGACGCATCGTGCGTCT
>CAYJTW010000016.1:491-9796 GCA_964373225.1 uncultured Candidatus Peribacteria bacterium | reverse complement strand
CGTGCGTCTCCACGCCAATCACCGGCAGGAAATCGACAAGATCGAAGCGGGAGACATCGGCGCGGTCATCGGTCTCAAGGACACGCGCACGGGCGATACCATTTGCGATGACGCACATCCGATCAAACTGGAATCGATCACCTTCGCCGAGCCGGTCATCTCGCTTGCCGTGGAGCCCAAGACCAAGGCCGACCAGGAGAAGATGGGCATCGCGCTCCAGAAATTGACCGAAGAAGACCCCACCCTCCGTGTCCGCAGCGACGAAGAGACCGGCCAGGTGATCCTCTCGGGCATGGGCGAACTGCACCTCGATATCATCGTCGACCGCATGAAGCGCGAGTTCAACGTCGAGACGAACGTCGGCAAGCCGCAGGTGGCCTACCGCGAGACGATCCAGAAGGAAATCGAGCACGAGGAGAAGTACATCAAGCAGACCGGCGGCCGCGGCCAGTACGGTCACGTCGTCTTTACTATTCAGCCCCAGCCGGCGGGCAAGGGCTACGAGTTCGTGGATGAAATTGTCAGTGGCCGCATCCCCCGCGAGTTCATCAAGCCGTGCGATCAGGGCTTCCAGGAGGGGATGAGTAGGGGCATCCTCGCCGGTTATCCGCTTGTGGATATCAAAGTGACGCTCACGGATGGCTCGTACCATGACGTCGATTCCAATGAATTTGCGTTCAAAATGTGTGCATCCATCGGTCTGCAGGCGGCCGCCCGCAAAGCCGATCCCGTGATTCTCGAACCGGTCATGAAGGTCGAGGTCGTCTGCCCCGAGAACTTCTTCGGCGATATCATGGGCGATATCAATGCCCGTCGCGGCCTCGTGCTCGATACCTCCGACCGTGGCATGGCCAAAGTCGTCACCGCCCACGTGCCGCTTTCAGAAATGTTCGGCTACGCGACCGATATGCGCAGTATGACCCAGGGCCGCGCGAGCTATTCGATGGAGCCCAGCCACTACGCAAAAGTACCGAAGAACAAGGCGGATGAGGTGATTGCGGCGCGTAGCGGCGGAAAGTGAATTCTCAAATCTTCCTGAGATTCTGATGAATGGAGGTCACACTGTGGTAATACATTGACAGGCCTTCGCTCGTCATCTACTTTTCTCACCTTCGCAGGTTCGTTGAAATTCTCCTTCTCGTTTGGACGAGCGACGGCCTGCAAGCACGCGTATTCCAAACTTCTCGGCCATGCCCACCCGCAAGCGCTTCACCGAAGACAGCTACCGCAAAGAGCCGTGGTTCAAGGCGTTGTGCCATGCTCTTTTAGCCTGCAAGAACGAACAGGAGATGGGGGATTTTCTGCGTGATGTCGGGACCCTCAGTGAGCTCCAAGCTTGGGGTGAGCGTTTCGAGGTCGCCCGCCAACTCAGCAAAGGCCTCAGTTATCGTGAGGTTGCCCGTATAACAGGTGCGAGCACGACGACAGTTACCAGAGTCGCCAGATTCATCGAAAACGGACCCGGAGGCTACCGCAAGATCCTCCATGTGCATCGGCACCACCGCATGGTCCATGCGTCTGTGCAGCAGGAGGGCAATAAAGATCAACAAAAAGCGGCAGCATCGGTCCTCCAGAAGTATCTGGAGAAGAAGCTCTGAGACCAATTAGCCCTGATGGACATCGGCATTGATGGCTACTGCCCATTCAGGAAGTCCTTCGCGACTCTCTTCAACCTGATCCTTGGTATTGGCAGGTTTCACATCGTTGCTTGGGACGGGGAGGCTCCATTCTGCGTGAAAGTCATTGGTTTCCATGGGATTTCGGAGAGGAGGAAAGCGCAGCATGGTATCGGGAACACGTGGGAAGTCCATCAAAACTGTAAAGTGGTCCATTTGTTTCTTTTGAGGCCTTTCCTCCCCTCTCTGTATCACTGTGATAACACATTGACCCACCTACGCTCGGCGTGTATATTCATCCCGAGCACACGCAGCGCCGAGCTTCGGCGGGCAGGCACCTCATCATGATTTCCATACAGATTCAGAATCGGCATCACCACCATTCTCCCTCACACCGTGAGGAGAGGATGGCGTCGGCTGAACTCCAGTTCTGAATTGTATTGAGCCCTACTGGAAGCCGAAATCATCTCCTCCTCACAGGGGAGTTGTTTGCGTGTGTCATGCAGACAAGGCTAGTCGATCTTTTACAAGGAGAATGTCATGCGCTTTGAGGAAGCAGTCAATCGCTTGTGTAACTGGGGACACATGGAGGAAAACGCCTTCGATGAGGCCATGAAGGCAGTCCTGGATGAACTCGGGGGAATCCGATGGATCTGCGTTCATCAATGGATCTTGTTCGATCCTGATGATGTCTTCCATGCCCGCGGCTTCAAAGTGGAAGCCGGATGGGAACCCCCGTTGGTTCGGACCTGCATCTATCGCGGGACGGTTTTGTATCTCACCCGCGAAAGATTGCTCACCATTCTCTCGAGATACATGATCTCCGTCTAAGATCTCTTGGTCCACCCCGATTCCCCCGTCTTGCTTTCAGCAATGGAAGCGAGCACCGGCACGTATAATCGCTTCGCGATCACGTGCCAGGGAATCGGGGTTTTTTCGATTGATCAATTACGATGCGTACGCTACAATGTACGCATGAACAAGTACATGACCGCAACGCAGGGCAGGAAGAACTTCTATACAGTGCTGAAAACCATCCAGACGCCGGGGGTCTCCGTCATCATCACGCACGAGGGACAACCGAAAGGCGTCTTTATGTCATTTGAGGAGTTTGAAGGGTGGATGGAGACGATGGAGATTATGTCGGACCCAGATCCCACGTTGGAGAAAGATATCCTGAAGGGAATTAGGCAAATGGAATCCGGAAAGCGCTCGAAGGATACTATCAGCTATGACGCACTAAAGAAGAAGCTCAAACTCTGAACATGTATGCGATTGTCGTCAAAAAGAGAGCCGAAAAAGAAATAGCTGCCCTTCCACAAAAAGGCCAGAAACGTATCATGGATGCCTTCGATATTCTTCGTCAAAATCCCTTCGTTGGGAAGAAGCTGGAGGGCAATTATGAGGGTGCTTGGACATTTCGCGTGTGGCCATATCGGATCATCTACACCATCAATCGCCAGTTGCTCATCGTTGAAGTCTTGAGAATTGTATACAGGAAAGGCATCAATAGCTGAAGCCATTCTCTCCCCTCTCTATACCACCGTGGTAAAACAGTGATACTGCCTATTCCTCACCATCCTCTATGCTCTTTTCATGCCCGAACTGACTCCCAATCCCGCCTTCATACACCGGTGCCTGGACCTCGCTGCACTCGGTCGCGGACGGGTGGGGAATGGGGCCATCGTGGGGGCCGTCCTGACCCGGGGCGACAAGATCATTGCAGAGGCCTTTCACAGCGCCTACGGCGACCCGCACGCGGAGCGGATGCTGCTTGAGGCATTTGACGGCGACATCCTTCCTGGGGACGTCCTGTGCGTGAATCTGGAGCCTTGCTGTCACCAGGGCAAGACGCCGCCGTGTACCGATATCATCATCGAGAAAGGCATCAAGACGCTCGTCTACGGGATGCAGGACCCTGACTCTCGCGTGGCAGGGAAGGGAATTCAGTCTCTCAGAGCGGGGGGTATCACGGTTATTGGTCCGGTTGAGCGAGCGCTTTGTGAAAGATTGAATAAGGGATTCATTCAAGTACGCACGCATCATCGTCCGTACATCACCCTCAAGAAAGCGGTGACTCGTGATGGCAGAATTGCGAAGGACGATGGGTCGCCACTCACGATCACCTCGACCGAACAGAATGCCTGGTCACACCAGTTTCTCCGTACCCGGCATGATGCAATTCTTATCGGAGTCGGGACGGTATTGAGTGATGATCCTCAATTGAACATTCGATTTGTTCAAAATACGAAGTTTTCGCTTCAAATAGGGCTCAATGAAAAAAAATCATTCACAAATAATTTCATTAATCCCTTTAAAATAATTCTCGATCCTGATCTGAATCTTCCTCTGGATGCGAAGGTCGTTTCGGACGATCAGCCGGACCGAACCGTCCTGTGTGTCGATGTCGCGGGTGATCATGATGCCGAGAAGCTTCAGATCCTGCGCGATAGGGGCATTCGCATCGTGTCTGTCGACTGCCTCGACGGCCATGTTGTTTGGGATGCCCTGTGGGACGCGTTGATGACTCCGCAGGGAGAATTTTACGGCATCACGTCTATTCTCGTCGAAGGCGGGCCCAAGACGTGGGAGGCTTTTCGATCATCCGGATTCGTCGATGAAGAAGTCACGCTTGTCGGCTCCTAGAACGTCGCCAGAATCTGCTGCCCCATCTGATAGAACGCCGCGACGATTCGATAGGAGAGGGGAAGGCGGCCGGTCTTGAAGAACTGCTGCGTCACCAGAGCGAATTTTCGGCCTTTACGTTGCATCACCTCTTTGAGTTCAGGCCTCTGGTCCAGAACGAAGCCGAATTTGCCTCGACCCTTCATGCACTTCCCTTCAAAGTAGCAGCCAGCAGGGGACGCACCGAAGTAGCGCATCGCTTCGGGGACGTGCATCGTCGTGAATCGCATCAAGCCCTTCCAGGCGACCTTGGGGGCTCCTCCCGTGAACAGGAAGTAGCAGGGCACTCCTTTCAGCTGTCCTTTGGAGCGGGTCTCACCGTCCAATGCGAAGCAGCCGATGTGGTCGATGAAGTTCTTCAAGTGGGCCGGCACGCTGAAGTTCCAGACGGGGCTGGCGATCACGATCCCGTTCGCGGATTGCATGAGCGTACGGACCCTCTGAAATTCCGCACTCTGCCGGGTGCAGGCGTAATCCGGGAGTTCGAAATGGGCGAGGGGAACATCCCGCAGCCGGATCACGTCGATTTCGACTCCTGGAATCGTCTCCAAACCTTGCCGGAAGAGTCCCGCCAGGTACTCCGCGTTGCTCGGCTCATTGGTTCCCGCGACCAGAAAAAGAATCTTCATGAACACCAGCATACAGCATGCCGTGAACGTGCGATTTGAGCGGATTTTTGACGTGTCCGAATGACACTCTGCGGTCGAGAACCATTCTCATTTCGCTGTCTACAAGAAGATTTTGACCGGCAGTGTAGGACGCAATACCTTGTGTCGTTGTTGCCTCTGAGTGCCTATAGGTTGTGTCTCCGTACTCGGCAACTCGATCCCCCCATTCCCCGTTTCCCCCTCGTTTTTATGACTCCCTCGTCCTCTTCCGCTGCGCCTAAATCTTCGTCGCGCGGCCTTGGAGAAGAGGGGGTCATCCCTCGCCTGAAGAAGGGCGAGACGGTCGAATCGTCCCGCGGGAAAAAAGACGCGGCCCACCAGCGTGCGCTCACCATTCCGCGCGTCTTCACGACGGTCGGGGCCGATCCGCTGGAGCATGTCGTCTACGAAAAGCGGACCAGCAAAATCATCAATACCAACGGGTCGGTCGTCTTCGAGATGCAGGGTGCCGAGATCCCCGCGGACTGGAGCCAGGTGGCGACGGATATCGTCGTGAGCAAGTACTTCCGCAAAGCGGGGGTGCCGCAAGTCGACGCACACGGCACTGTCCTCAAGAATGAAAAAGGCGAAGTGATCACGGGTCCTGAACGCACCGTCAAACAGGTGGTGCGGCGCCTCGCCGCCTGCTGGCGCTCCTGGGGCGAGACGCACGGGTACTTCGAGACCAGGCAGGACGCGCAGGCGTTCGAGGACGAACTGAGCTACATGCTCGTCCACCAGATGGCGGCGCCGAACAGCCCCCAGTGGTTCAACACCGGTCTCCACACCGCCTACGGCATCACCGGCCCGTCCCAGGGGCACTACTACTGCGATCCGGGCACAGGGGAGGTCAGGCGCAGCGAGGATGCCTACACGCACCCCCAGCCGCACGCCTGTTTTATCCAATCCGTCGATGATGACATGGTCAACGAGGGGGGCATCATGGATCTGTGGGTCCGCGAGGCGCGGCTCTTCAAGTTCGGGTCCGGCACCGGCACGAACTTCAGTAAGCTCCGCAGCGCCGGCGAGCCGCTCAGTGGCGGCGGACAGAGTTCGGGACTCATGAGTTTCCTCAAGATCGGCGACCGGGCGGCGGGAGCCATCAAATCGGGGGGCACCACGCGGCGGGCGGCCAAGATGGTGTGTCTCGACCTCGACCACCCGGACATCGAGGAGTTCATCAACTGGAAAGTCAATGAGGAGAAGAAGGTCGCCGCGATGGCCGCTGCCGGCTACGACACGGACTTCAACGGCGAGGCGTACCTCACCGTGTCGGGTCAAAACAGCAACAACTCGATCCGCATCCCGCATGCGTTCTTCGAAGCGATCGAACACGACGGCGACTGGGCGCTCACGTGGCGCACCGAGCTCAAGAAGGCCGCTGCCGAAGGCCGCGAGCCTGTTCCCTCCAAGATCCTCAAAGCGAGAGCCCTCTGGGACCAGATCAGCTATGCCGCGTGGTCCTGCGCCGATCCCGGCGTCCAGTACGACACGACGATCAACGACTGGCACACGTGCCCGGAGGACGGCCGGATCAATGCAAGCAACCCCTGCAGTGAGTACATGTTCCTCGATAACACGGCCTGCAACCTGGCCTCGATCAATCTCCTCACGTTCTACAACGCCGAACACGGCACCTTCGAGATCGAGCGCTTCATCCACGCGGTACACCTCTGGACCATCGTCCTCGAGATCTCCGTCCTCATGGCGCAGTTTCCGAGCAAAGAGATCGCCGGGCTCAGCTACAAGTTCCGGACGCTGGGCCTCGGGTTTGCCAACCTCGGCGCGATGCTGATGCAGATGGGTATTCCCTACGATTCGCCCAAAGGGCGCGCGATCTGCTCTGCGATTACGGCGATCATGACAGGGGAAAGTTATGCAACCTCGGCCGATATGGCGCAGTTCCTCGGCGCCTTCCCCGGGTACGGCAAAAACCGCGAGCACATGCTCAAAGTCATCCGCAATCACCGCCGCGCGGCGTACAACGCTCCCGCGCGCGAATACGAGAATCTCCACGTGCTGCCCGTCGGCATCCAATCCACCGATTGTCCCGATGACCTCCTCCATGCCGCCAAAGAAGCGTGGGACCGCGCGCTGGCGAAAGGAGAAAAATACGGCTACCGCAATGCGCAGACGACCGTCATCGCCCCCACGGGCACGATCGGCCTCCTCATGGATTGCGATACCACGGGCGTCGAGCCCGACTTCGCGCTCGTGAAGTTCAAAAAACTCGCCGGCGGCGGGTACATGAAGATCGCCAACCAGTCGGTGTTCCCCGCGATGCAGGCGCTCGGGTACGGCGAGACGGAAGTGAAAGACATCATGCGTTCCGTGATGGGCACGCTCAGCCTCGAAGGGGCCCCCCACATCAACCGCGTCAGTCTCAAGCAGAAGGGCTTCACCGACGAGGACATCGCCGCGGTCGAGAAAAACCTCTCGCAGGTGTTCGAGATCGGCTTTGCCTTTAACAAGTGGACGCTCGGGGACGAGACGATGGCCCGCCTGGGGTTTATGACCGAGCAGACCTCCGATTTCGCGTTCAACCTCCTGCGCGCGCTCGGCTTCACGCAGGAACAAATCGACGAAGCCAACAGCGTCATCTGCGGCCATATGACCGTGGAAGGCGCGCCGCACCTCAAAGACGAGCATCTTCCGGTCTTCGACTGCGCCAACAAATGCGGCAAGACGGGCAGGCGCTTCATCAGCGCCGAGGGCCATATCCGGATGATGGCCGTCTGCCAGTCGTTCATCAGCGGCGCGATCAGCAAGACGATCAACCTGCCGAGCGAAGCGACGATCGAAGACTGCAAGAACGCCTACCTCCTTAGCTGGAAGCTCGGGATCAAGGCGAATGCCCTGTATCGCGACGGCTCTAAAATGAGCCAGGTTCTCAGTAACAAATCCGATTCCAAAAATGATTCCAGCGCAGGTCTTCGACCTGCGGACGCGGACGTGAAAATTGTCGAGAAGATCGTCATCAAAGAGGTTCCCCGTCGTCGGAAACTGCCCGACGAGCGTCTGGCAATAGCACATAAGTTCAGCATCGCCGGCCACGAGGGCTACATCCATGTCGGCATGTACGAAGATGGTGCTCCCGGCGAAATCTTCATCAAGATGAGCAAGGAAGGCAGTACCCTCAGCGGCGTCATGGATACGCTCGCAATTTCCCTCAGCATGAACTTCCAGTACGGCGTGCCGCTCGAGAGCCTCTGCGAAAAACTCGTCGGCGCGCGGTTCGAACCAATGGGCATGACAGCGAACAAAGAAATCCCGATTGTCCGATCCGTCATGGACTACCTCGGCCGCTGGATGGCGCTCAAATTCCTCACCAAAGAAAAAGCAAAAAAATTCCACAACGGCGAGCTTGTCGACAAGGCGTACGCGGTGGGCAGCAAGAGCAAGGAGGCGTTCGCGATGCGGTTGCAGGTGGTTGACGAAGGGTCCCCGGTCCCCATGGATCTCTCCACTGCGGTCGATGAGAAGACGCACGGTGAACTCGAAGCAGCAGTCACCGCAGTCGAAAGCAGCGGTAACAAGGTCAGTCATGCCAAGCTCCAGGGCTACACGGGTTCGATGTGCAGCGGGTGCGGGAGCTTCAAATTAAAGAGGAACGGGAGTTGTGAAGTGTGTCTCGATTGTGGTGCCACATCCGGTTGCTCCTAAAGATTCCGAAGATTCCAAGGATTCCAACGACCAGTCGGCGAATTTCACTCATACGTTCTGCATGATGTGGGAGAAAGGTCCTTGGACTCTTTGGACTCCTTGGAATCCTCTATCATTCGTGTATGTCCGACTCCTTCCTCGACAATCTCCCCAGCAACGAGCGCCGCAAGCTCCGCAAAATGATGAGCCCCGAGGCCTATGAACGATTGCGGGAGAAAGTGAAAGGTCCGGAGGATCTGGAGAAGGAACTCAAGCGCGGCGAGCAGCTGGCCGAGCTCAGTTTTGAATTGCAGACGGATGAAAGACTCCGCGAGCAGCTCAAAACGCAGGCGCAGGAAGATCTTAAGAATCATGGGCTGGAGCACGTCTTCGACGTGCGGTCGATGAGCCCGGACGCTCGCAAAGCTCTGGAGCAGGGCAAATTCATGCTCGCGGTCTCCAGTCACCCGTTGACGCATGAAGATCAGCTTGTGGCCGTGCCCGACCCCAAAGGGGTCCCCTTCGGGGAAGGAACTGTGCAAGAGAAAATTCCGCTCAAGCCCGCATTCAGCGACCGCTACGTGGCGCAGTTTTTGCAGAGTGCGTCGCCGACGGTGAAGTTAAAGGATTTATCGAAGAAGACGGGGCGTGCCCGCGCGTAGGGGCGCAGCATGCTGCGCCCCCTACAAATCCACGCAAATGTGTAGGGGCGTTG
>CAYJTW010000016.1:0-481 GCA_964373225.1 uncultured Candidatus Peribacteria bacterium | reverse complement strand
CGGCGCGGAGGAAGGCGGCGTGAGGCGTGTCATCCTGAGCTTGCGAAGGAGACACGCCGATGTCTATGGTTCGCAAGCTCACCATGACATCGGCTATTGCAGGAAAAACAGCAAACAAGCTGCAGCCGCAAGAGAGGAATCAACCTCCGCGGTGATGCGTCCCAGGACTTCCTTCCCTTTGCCGTAGCACTCGATGCCGTTTGCGAGTGTGCCGACGGGATTGTCGTTGCCGTCCTCAATCAAGACGTGCCCGTCCTGCTCCACCACGGTCCCTACGTGCTTTCCCGAATCGTCGCGGATCACGGTACCCCGCACTTTGCCCCGCACGTCGCCACGCGTATTGATGATGGTTGCGGTCTGCGCTCCCTGCACCTGAATCTCCCCGATTGTTTTTCCGTTGCTGTTTTCGACGGTGATGCCGCCGGATCCTGCGCATGATGTGAGGATGAGGAGGCCGAGAACCGAGAGGATGAGGATGAAG
>CAYJTW010000015.1:1997-16418 GCA_964373225.1 uncultured Candidatus Peribacteria bacterium | reverse complement strand
GCCGCTCCAGGCCATTCAGAGGATGGATACTGCTCTGACATTGAGAGTGGGGCCGCAGGGAAGCGAGAGGACCGAGCAGTTCAATGCTGCGACGCTCGCCCAGGCAATCGTCACACTCAGCACCGGCGCAACGTTTACCAGAAACGGCCCGCCCCGTATGACCATGACGCCGCAGCCTCTGTAGAACGCGGATCGCGTCAGGTCTTCTTCCCCAAATTCTCCCGCTTCTTTGCGATCTCCGCCTTTTTGGCGTAGAGCTCGCGGTCGACGTCCGCCTTCTTCCTGCGCGTCTGCGACTCGACGTCATTCTTTCGTTTCACGGTCTCCTGCTCGCGCTCCCGCTGCCGATGCTGTTCCTGCGCGAGCAATTCCGCGCGTCTTTTCCCCATTTGTTTTGCAAGCTCATCCAGCCGGGCTTTTCCCGCCGGACCAAGTGATTGGAACTGGGCTTTGCCCCGCATCTCATCGGCGTAGAGCTTCTGCTCCAGATCGCGCGACTCCCGCATGATGGCGTCGCGCTTGCGCAGGCCCTCCCTTTCGATGTCGTTTTTGAGCCGGAGTTCGTCGCTGTCGGCCTTAAGTTTGGCATCGTAGGCGTTGCGCTCCAGGAGCAGGATCTGTGCCTTGAGTTCCTGGTCTTCCTCATAGAGCTTGCGCTCCTTCTGCGTTTTGGCAGAAGTCATCGCGCGCATGGACTCGAAGAACTTGTGCTGCTTCTCCTCGTACGCGCGGTCTTTTTCCTTCTTCTCCTTCACGACCGCAGCCTCATCGGCACGGTGTTTTTTGTCCCGGATGATTTCCTCTTTCTTCTGCCTCTCCCCCGCTCTCCATTCGCGTGCATGTTCCTTCCCCTCTACTTCCTTCCGGCCTTCTTCCCGGACGAGCGCCGCGCCGTACTCTTCAAAGCCCCGCTGTTCCCCTTTTCGCATCTCCCGGGCCCGTCGCTCTTTTTCCTTCTGCGCTTGGACGGCCTCCAGATTGCGCTCGTGGAATTCCTGGAGGGTTTTCTTCCGCTTTGCGTCGTCCTGCGGTGGGAGCGGAGTTGCTGTCATACGGAGCTCAGCGCTTCGCGCTGAGTACGCGGGTCGAAGACCCGCGCTGGGAACATGGTTAGTGTGACATGCCCGCCTTCATCCTTCCATAATCTTGATCTGGAGCTCCTTCAGTTGCCTCTCGGGCATCACACTCGGCGCCCCCAGCATCATTCCTCGATACGCTCGCCTTCGGCGAGCTACTCGGAATGACATCTATTCAGAACGGACATCTATTCCTAATTCTTTTAATTGCTTCCCTGGCATCACAGAGGGTGCCCCCAACATCAAATCCTTCGCTTTCTGATCTTTGGGGAATGGTGTCACTTCTCTAATATTCGGCTCTCCGGCCAGAATCATCACGACGCGGTCGATGCCGTAGGCGAAGCCGCCATGCGGCGGTGCGCCGTACTCAAATGCTTTGAGCATGTGCCCAAAGCGCCGCTCGGCGTCGTCTCTACTGATCCCGAGCATGTCGAAGACTTCCGATTGCAGTTGCCGGTTGTGGATGCGGATCGATCCTGAGCCGAGTTCATAGCCGTCGAGCACGAGGTCGTAGCAGATGGCGTGGACCTCGAGCGGAGAGCACGGGCTCTCCGCTGACTGTAATCGCTTCCACTGCTCGGGATTCGGACTCGTGAAAGGGTGGTGCGAGAACGTCAGCGATCCATCGACCTGTTCCTCGAACATCGGGAAGTCGGTGACCCAGAACAACGCGTGGATTGATGTATCAATCAGGTTGAAGCGCTTTGCCGCTTCGCCGCGCACTTTACTCAAGCTCGCGCAGGCAATCTTGAATGTATCAGCGCCAAAGAAGATCGCGTCGCCGGTCTTCGCGCCCGTCGCGTCCTGCAACTTCTGGAGCACGCCATCCTTGAAGAACTTCAGCAGCGGCGACTGCGGCCCGTCTTCCTTAAAGAGAATGTACGCGAGACCTTTCGCTTTCATTTCCTTCGCGAGCTCCGTCCACGTATCGATCTCACTGCGCGTCAGTGCGGCTCCGCCGGAGACCCGGAGCGCACGCACAGTGCCATTCTTGGCGAGTGCGTCCTCAAATACCTTGAAGCCGCTGCCCCGTGCGATCTCCGATACGTCCGCCAGCGGCAGCTCGTATCTCAAATCTGGCTTGTCGGAGCCATACTTCTCCATCACCTGCTTCCACGTGTAACACTCCACTTTGCCACCGCGCAGCTTCTTCGTGCTGCACTCCTTCAAAATCTTCATCAGCGATCCTTCGATGATCTTCTGCACGTCTTCCTGGGTACAAAAGCTCATCTCAAAATCGAGCTGCAGGAATTCCGGCTGTCGGTCTCCTCGCAAGTCCTCATCACGAAAGCAACGCGCAATCTGGAAGTAGCGGTCGAGCCCCCCCACCATACAGAGCTGTTTGAGTTGTTGGGGGCTCTGCGGGAGGACGAAGAAATTCCCGGGATACAGACGCGAAGGCACCACGTACTCGCGTGCGCCTTCCGGAGTCCCTTTGATCAGACACGGCGTATCGATCTCCAGACAACCTTCGTCAATGAAGTGTTTGCGGATAATCTGGAACACTTTTGAACGGAGTTCGATGTTCCTGCGAAGGCGATCACGGCGCATATCGAGGTAGCGATAGGTCAGGCGCAGCTCTTCGTTCGCGTCGGTTTCCGTATCGATTTCAAACGGCGGCGTCGCCGCTTCATTCAGAACTTCAATGGATTCCGTCAGAACCTCAATTATCCCTGTTGGACTGTCTGATCGCTCAGCGCCCTCAATGCGCTTTTGGACCTTGCCGACGATCTTCAGGACCCATTCGGGCCGAATTTTTTCCGCGGCCAGAAAGGCCGCTCCATTCTCAGGATGAATGACTACCTGGGTGAGCCCATACCGATCGCGCAGATCAACGAAGATCAATCCGCCATGATCGCGCCGCCGGTGGACCCAGCCGCAAAGCGTCACCGGTTTCCCGGCATGGTCAGCACGCAGTTCGCCGCAGGTGTGGGTACGGAGCATGGGGGGAGTATAGGACTAGGATTAGGGCTGGGGATAGGGCTTGGGTTAGGGATTATTTGGCAGCATTCGAGTGCTTGACTGGCAGGGTAGCGCTGATATTCTGAACTACTTCCTAATCTTCTCTATATATGCCCGAAACAACTCCAGATATTTCATCTCTTCAAGAAATTGAACAACTTTGGTCGCGCTTCGCTTCTCGTTATTCAGCAGAAACGGGCATGCCATATGCGTCAGCCGCTCATAAATCTTGGCTGGAACTTTCGAAATTGGGAGAAGTAAGAACGGATCCTGCAGCTGCTATTAAAAAAATGCGCTTGCTTCAAGAAGTGCTTGATATGGCGTGTTTATCAAATGACGAGATTGTGAATGCACAACGCAGGCATCAGGAACAATTATATGGACGCCTACTTACTCGTTTATCGACGGAAGAAGCAAAGAACCCGACAATGGCAAATGGAATCAGGAATAAAGCGAGGAGGCAATTTAAAGAAGACGCTAATTCTCTTCCTAATCAAATAGAGGTATTGAAGAATTTAACGCAAGATCTCGATGAAGAATCGTTGATTAAGCCTACTTAAAAAGGCGACCTAACTCCTCCTTAAACTCCTCCACATCTTTGAATTCGCGGTGGACAGAGGCAAAACGAATATAGGCGACCTGGTCGAGCTTCTTCAGTTCGCGCATGACGTCGGTGCCAATGGTTGTCGATGCGACTTCCTTCTTATTCGCCGCCCATTTTTCCTCCAATCGATTAAGGAGCTTATCGATCTGATCCTGCTTGATCGGTCGTTTGGTGCACGAGAGCCAGATACCGCGCTCGAGCTTGGTTCGTGAGTAGGGCTCACTCGTACCGTCACGTTTGACGACGATCAGCGAACTCAATTCCTGGCGCTCGAATGTCGTGAACCGGTGCTGGCACTTGGGGCACTCGCGGCGGCGGCGCACGGCACGGCCTTCCTCACTCAAACGGGAGTCAATGACCGACGTATCCTCAAACTTGCAGCGGGGGCAGAACATATTCGTGAGGGGCAAAACCTACGGTTTTTCCCCTCACGGACATCCCTTTTCCCTGAGAGGAGTCGCTCCAGCCGCGGGGCCCGTCAGCCCTGCGGCTTCGCGACAAATAGGTTGAAATATGGTTATATGGTAGCGGAAATATTCCACTTCAAACATTCTTCGATATAGTTCCATACAATTCCCTTCACTGCCTTCATGACTTTACAATCCCACGATAGCGCCGATAACACACAACCTTGGGATCCTCCTCTAGGGTTCTTTGATGCGTATCGTGCATTCCAAGAAGCCTCTTGTGCCGCAATGCGCAGTGCAATGAAGATAGCAGGCGACGTCGATGAAGATTTTCTCGCTCCACTCAAGCCAGAAGCGGATGAAGACATCCTCAAACACATGCGCACACTTCCTCCAGAAGACAGGGATCATATAGTGGAGCTCCGCATGATGGGATATGAGGCTGCCAAAAAACATCCGCGAGTACAGAGCTTCACGCGCGAATTGATGGATACCCTCCTCCAGCACCATGACAGGCTCACCGCTCCACGTTCATACCAATTCGATGAATAAGGAACAGACTTTCACCGTGCGCTTATTTTTACTGATCCTTCCCTGCGCATAGATTTTTCAGCATCCGTCAAATCAATCACTGTTGATGGCGGATTTCGTGGGAGCTCTCCGGAATCCAAGATCAGGTCCGGTTGAAATTCCTTCCCCGTGAATTGTCGAACGATGTCCTCGGCCGAGTACGGATTCGACTGGCCGTGGAGGTTCCCCGAGGTGGTGCTCAAAGGTGAGCCGAATCGCTTTACGAGTTCCATTGCGATGGGATGGGAGGAGATGCGGATGCCTAATGTCGGGATCGGGCTCGGGACCGGGACCGGGTTGATGCCAGAATTATTTTTCAGATGAAGAATCATCGTGAGCGGTCCCGGCAGATATTCATCCGCGAGTCTCTGCGCCTCGTCGTTCCACTCAACATACTTCTTCGCATCATCAACGGATGCAAAGAGCGCGCTCACGGGCTGATCGAGTGGGCGCTGTTTGATCGCGAAGAGCTTCTTCACCGCGTCGGGATTGCGCAAATCACAAGCGAATCCATAACAGGTCTCCGTTGCATGCGCGACGATGCCGCCCTGTCGCAGAATACTCAGTGCGCGTTGGATGCCGGTGCTGGACGCTGTGACGATCTCCAGTTGCACGTCAGAAAGTGGAGTTTTTCGGGGCCTCAATTGCATGCATGTTAAACTGTTTCAATGACAGCGAGTCGATAATTTTGTTCCGTCGCCAAACGTGCTGGCTTGCAGGCCAATCTATTCCATAGCCGTACTTCCTATGCACCCATCCCAGCTCCTTCTGTAACTCCGGTCTCCAGAGTGATGGATAAATGGCAAGAAGGCGTACATATTGCAAATACGCGTCGGCTGACGTGCGTGAATGATCCACCGACGTGGCAAAAGGTTTATGGAAACGTTGAATGACTTCAGAAATTTCCTCCCAGGCTTGGTTCTCTCCAACCAAGAGGTTATCTTCGGACGATGGAACATCGGGATCGGGAGCGGAAGATTCCCAACCATCGGCAGTCATCCATTGTTGCCATACTTTCATTCCCATCTTTGATTTAGTGAGATGCTCAAGAGCTCCGTATGTTGCATCGACAGGATCATTATCAGGATCATTCACCAAACGGTGAAGAGCATTATGGTTCTGTTGCCGAACATAATTCAGTGGATCGCGGAGTGGAGAGGGGTTTAGGTCAACCATTCCCCCGACGCTCATTGCTCCATCGTCAAAACGTTCCACCTGCTTGCGCCAGAATTCGACAGCTTGAGGCGTGTGATGAAATTCACCGAGCAATTCCCGGCAGAGCAGTGCGCAGTAGAGTCGGTATTTCCCAACTGCCATAAATAACGCAGGTCGATTGGGATTTTCAGTGAACGGTTGCGTATCAATTTTCGATTTTCCTCTCAGCGCTAAAGATTTTGTCATATCCGAATTAAACCTCCATGTGGAAACATTGTCAAACACCATCAGATTTCCTGTCTTTCGGCGTATTTTCCCATCATGTCTTCAATCTTCTTCTCCAAGATCGTCGACATCGTGATTGTCAGTGCCATAGAGACTAGCTGCTCGCAGGTTACTTATTCTTTCACCTCGAGCGGCATCCTCCTCCCGCTCGCCCTCGCCCGTTCGCGCAGTGACATAATCTCGTTGTAGCGCTTCGTAATCCGCGGAACGAAGTGCAATGTCATCCGCGTATCCTGCGCCTCGAGCGTCAGACTCCCGAATCCCAACAAGTTCTGGATCGGGCCGCGCTGGCGCTTGTCGATTTCCTGTAGTGCCCAAAGGTCCACGCACTCATGCTCGTCGGTGGTCAGCAACGTCTTCTTGATCCGGTGGATTTTGCGGTCGGTCACCACGACCACGTAGAGGAAATAACGATAGAATCGTATGAGGAATTCAAACTGAATCATGAGGAAAAAGAGCAGGAGGAATATGAGCATCAGATGCCGCGGCGTGCTCTGCCCGGTACCGATGGTAAAGAACGTCATGTATCCGATCATGAACGTCAGGAGCGTGAGCAGGCAGGTCTTGCAGAACGGCCAGAGCATCCGGATCCAGTGCTGCCGGAAGGAGCTCTGGAACGTTTCCCCGGGATCTTTGCCCGGGAACTCGGTGCACAGCGCCGGGTCATGCTCATGCGTCACCATAAAAAGAAGAGGGAGAAGATGACGATGCAGAGAAGCCCGATCGTATGGAGCATCACGCACACGCGGATGCGTATTACCGTGAACACCCGTCGTCCGGTCGTGGACGAGAGATGAAGATGGAGCCCCTCGATGCGGCGCCGGAAGAACCACCACAGTGTCCCCTCGGTGACGAGAATACCGAGAATGCCTGCGATCATGATGATCCAGAGGAGTGTCATAGAGCCCGTTATTCTACTCCTACTTTGTACTTCTCCATCACCTCTTCAATCTTCTTCTCCAGAATCGTCGACATGGTGATCGTCAGCGGCACGGGCACGAGCTGCTCACCGATTTTGAGCTGTACGCGCTCTTTGCCGGGGAACGTCTCGAAGGTCCGCTTGAGGTCGAGGAGAAGTTGGCGGGGGGCACGGGGTGGGAGCTGGATGGTGTGGATGGAGATTTGTGCAGAGATTGATCGTTCAGCAGGACTCGTTAATTCGTTAACTCGTTGACTCGTTTCAGGTTCTTTTTTTGCGTCACGAATTATCGAATGAGCGAGTACGTTCGAATCTCCGACCAGATTCAGATTTTTCATAACGTCATCTACTTTCATCCCATGAACAATCCACCTCCCCAGCGGCCCGAGAAAATCATCGACCTCACCATTCTCCTTCGCGAGCGTCACGGTTTCTCCGGCGATCACGTTCCCCTCTTCGTCCACCAGTTCCACCTGTTCCTCTTCAACCTCGCGGCGGACGGCAACAATGCCAGCGCGCGCCTCTTCTTCGTCAAAGAATCCTTCCTTGCGGGCGTTTGCGATCATCGTGGAGAGCGACGCGCGTTTGAGCGCCTCCGCCCGCATCTGGAGCACACCCGCGCGCAGATCCAGCGTCCCGCCGATCACGAGGACCGAATCCGGCTGCCCGAGGAGCTGCCCCACTTCGGTCATCACGCGGGGGAAGAGCGTGATCTCCATTTTTCCCGTCGGGTCTTCGATCGTGAGCACCGCCATACTCTCACCCTTCTTCGTGGTCAGTTTTTTAAGGTCCTCTTCGATCCCCGCGACGGTAATGCGCCTGCCGACTTCTTTGCTGGTGAGGTTGCCGATCAGCTGCGCCTTCTTGCTGATGTATTTGCGCAGTCCCGCGAGTGGATGACTACTGACATACATACCGAGCGTTTCTTTTTCCCATTTCAGCTTCTCCTGCGGTGTTGCCGGTACGGTCTTCGGGAGCTCGATGTGCGCGTCCTCGATCCCTCCCCCGATGCTGCCGAACAAGTCGCCCTGCGCACCGGCTCCGTTGCCGGTTGCCTTGGAGAACTCGACGATGTTCTCGTAGTGCTCAATGATCGCCCGCCGCTCGCCGAGGCTGTCGAGCGCTCCGGCCTTGCTGAGGGCTTCCAGTGTCTTCTTGTTGAGCGTCTTGCCCGGAATCCGCCGCGCGAAATCCTCGAGTGACGAAAAGGGACCGGCCGCCTCTCGCACCTGGATGATCTGCATGACCGTGCTGTCGCCGATGCCCTTGACGGCGCTCAGGCCGAAGCGAATGGACCCCACGCCACGCTTCGCGCTCCGCGGGGTTCCCGCTGCGGCGGGAATCGCGGTGAAATGTCGCAGTGATTCATTGATATCCGGCGGCAGCACCTGGATGCCCATCGCGCGGCATTCTTCGATCTCAATCATCACCCGTTCGGTCACATCGCAGTCGGCGGAGAGGAGCGCCGCCATAAACTCGATCGGGTAGCGGGCTTTGAGGTACGCGGTCTGGTAGGCGATCAGTGCGTAGCCGGTGGAGTGGGATTTGTTGAACCCGTATCCCGCGAACGGCTCAATCAACGCGAAGATCTTGTCGGCCGTTTCCTTCTTCTGTCCTTTCGCCAGCGCCCCGTCGATGAATTTCTTCCGTTGTTCCCGCAGCAGCGCCGGGATCTTCTTCGCGACGGCCTTGATCAGCAGGTATCCCGCGCCAAGGCTGAACCCCGCGAACTCCTGTACCACGCGCTGCACCTGCTCCTGGTAGACGATGATGCCGTAGGTTTCTTCCAAAAAGGGCTTCAGCTCCGGCACCGCGTATTCAATCAAACCCGGGTTGTGCTTGCGCTTGATGTAATCGGGGATGCTGTCCATCGGTCCCGGGCGGTACAGCGCGCACATCGCGATGATGTCTTCAAACCGCGTCGGCTTGAGTTGCTTGAGGTAGCGGCGCATGCCGGCCGATTCCAGCTGGAACACGCCCGTCGTGTCGCCGCGCTGGAGCAGTTCAAAGGTTTTTTTGTCGTCTTGCTGGAGCGTCTCCAGATCGATCTTTTTCCCGTGCAATCGATCAATGATTTCGAGTGTTGTCTGGATCACGGTGAGGTTCGTCAGCCCCAGGAAGTCCATCTTGAGGAGCCCGAGAGACTCCAGGGGTTTTGCCGAATACTGCGTGATGATGATCTCCTCGTCTTTGGGCGCGCGCTGGAGCGCGGTGTATTCCACGGCCGATGTATCCGAAATGATCACGCCGCACGCATGCACAGACACATGCCGCGCCTTGCCTTCCAGCTTCAGCGCAGTATCAATAATCTTCCTGTACGTATCGTTGCTCTCGTAGACGGTCTTGAGTTCGTCGGTGGCGAGCGCTGCGCTCAACTTGGTGCCGGGCCGGTCGGAAATGAGCTTGGCGAGCGTGTTCATTTCCAGAAACGGGATCCCGTACGCGCGCCCCACGTCTTTGACCGCCGCGCGCGCGGCGAGTGTTCCAAACGTGCAGATCTGCATCACTTTGTCGCGGCCGTACTTCTGACGGACGTACTCGAGCACTTCGTCGCGCCGTGTATCGGCGAAGTCGAGGTCGATATCGGGCATCGAGATGCGTTCGGGATTCAAAAAACGCTCGAACAGCAGCCCATGCTTGAGTGGGTCGATGCCGGTAATCCCCAGGCTGTAACTGACAATCGATCCGGCTGCTGAACCGCGCCCCGGGCCCACCGTAATGCCGCGCCGCTTCGCCTCGTTCACAAAATCCGCAACGATCAGGAAGTAGCCGGAGAATCCCACCTGTTTGATGATCTGGAGTTCGTACTCGAGTCGCTCGCGTTGCTCCGCGGTCGCTTTGGGATAGCGGACGACGAATCCTTCCTTGCACAGCCGTGTCAATTCGGCGTCCTCCGTTGTCCCTGCCGGGATGGGAAACCGGGGAATTTCGTATTTGCCGAAGGTGAAGTCAACCGCGCACCGGTCGGCGATCTTCCGGGTCATGGTCAACGCCTCGGGCACATGCGAGAACGCACGCTCCAACTCTTCAAACGGCCGCATCGAAAAATCACTGTCACGCATGGAGAAGCGTCCGGGATCCGCGACCTGCGCGTTCTTCTGGATACAGAGGAGCACATCGTGCGCTTCGCTGTCGTCGGGGCGGCAGTAGTGGCTGTTGCAGGTGGCGACCACCGGCACGCCGAGTTCTTTGCCAAAGTGGATCAGCTGCTGGTTCACTTCGCGCTGGCCGGGAACATTCGGCAGGTCCATCAGCTCAAAGTACAGGTTGTTCCTGCCGAAATACGACCGATATTCCTCCGTCAGTTTTTGCAGTCCCGGCGCGTCCTCTGCGAGCGCGGCCTGCGGGATCGCGCCGCCGATCGGTCCGGAGAGCGCAATAATGCCTTTCCCAAATTCTTGGAGCAGCTCGGCGTCTACTCTTGGTTTGTAGTACATCCCGTCGAGCGCCGCGGCCGATGCGAGCTTCAAAATATTGCCGTATCCTTCCTGATTCTCCGCGAGGAGTGTGACCGGATACCGTTTGGAATCCACGCCGCCCTCCCGGTCATGCCGGGTCCGGGCGGCGATGTACGTTTCCATCCCCAAAATCGGCTTCACGTTCTTTTTCTGTGATTCCTGAAAAAATTCAATCAGTCCGTACGTGTATCCCTTGTCGCACAGTCCGACGGCGCTCTGCCCAAGCTCAGCTGCACGCTCCACAATCTCGGCAGGGCTCGGGAGACCCTCAAGAAGCGAGTAGGTGGAGTGGCAGTGGAGATGGACAAAATCAGAGGATTTCACCGCAAGAGGATACCATGATCATCACATCCAGAAGCGCATTATTGACAGGTATTGCGTGATGTATACCATCATTCCATTACACTCTTTCTTCCTATGAACAATCAGATGCAAGCGCTTGATAGACAGTTGGCTGCTCGCGAGGAAAAATTGGCTGAGCGCATCGTCGGGGAATGCGAAAGTGGTGATGAGGAAGTATCCGACAAGATTATCCAATCGGCACTTCAGGAATTGACTGAAGTTCAATGCGCCAGAGATATGATCAGAAAAGGCGTGTACGGTATTTGCGAAGTGTGCAGGAAAAAGATTCCCATTGGCCGCCTGAACGCCATGCCTATGACGACCACCCACACTACATGTCAAAAATCCAGTGGCACGTTCAATAACGAAGAAGAGCACAGTGACGAAAGCCGGGACCGGTTCAAAGATCCTACTGGGTATTTTTTGGAAACTGCTTCGAGCGTATCCGAAATTGGGTAGGATTCTACAAACTGCTTCCAGAATTATCCTCCGGCGGCTTTAAAATTCCCCTCCGCCCCCGTCATCAATGATAATGGGGGTACTCCCCGAATCGTCCGGTCAGTCACCCCCCGCCGGATTCATCTGGCGGCGTGGTATCTCCCGAGCTGTCATCCCCGGTCCCATCCCCCCCTCCCGCGCGACTGCTACTCTGCCGCTCCTCGCTCATCTTTGTGATAAGCGTGAACATTTTCTCGAGAAGCTTGTTCATCTTCTGCGATGTCTCCGCCTCCGCTTCCTTCGGGGACGGGCAGCGGCCGTAGGTGGGCGAGAGAATCTGCTCGCGCGTGTTTTTGATCGCGCTCATTGCCAGGTCGATCTGCTGGGACTCGGTCTGGCTGTACAACAGGAGGTCTAAAACCATGAGCGGTTCCTGGTTATTTTTCGCCCTGCGCTGCTCAGTGAGGACTCTCCCCCCCTGCTCAAAGGTATTTGACGCCTCCTCTGTGAGCGCGCATTCGTACTGCTTCATGAGCTTCATTAAATCTGCGATCATGTCCCGTTCCTTTTTCTTGCAACTTTCTCCCGTCGGTGCCGTACTGTCTTTCGGGAAGGCGTCCTGGTCGATCCGGTCACTCTCCCGCTTGTAGATCTCCCGCCAGACTCCGTCAACCAGCGTCTTGCCATCAGGGACACTCTTGTAATCATCCATCGGGAAAATCTTCTCGTAGTCCTTGCATCCGTCAAACACGTCGCCACCACCACTGACGATCCCCATGGCCGGTTCCCCGGCTGCTTGGTCCGTCGTCCCCGGTTCTTTCGACGACGACGCATCCGATGACGAAAATTCCTCAATGGGCGGGAACGACTGCGGCAGGATGATCGGCATGCCCGGCAATTGACCGGTGAGCGCGGATCCATTCCATGCGGGGAGAATCACATGATTCACTATTGTGATAGCCCCGAGTGAAGCCAAAAATACGCCGATAATTCGTTTTTTATTGGTGAGCATGCTTTTCCCTCAATGGAGGGAATCCTCTTATTGTAGCAGAAATAGCGCGAATTGTCATGTAGAGTTAGCCAAAACTATTGCGTCAAAAAGCCCACAGGGTGTACAAATGTCCTCCTCTAGCCCGGGATCTCCTCCTATCCCATTCCCCCACTGCCATGTTCTCCCTCAATCGCGTGCAGATCATCGGTTACCAGACACAACCCGTCCAGGTCCGCCAGACACCGAGTGGCCAGAGCGTGACCGATCTCAATATCGTCACGCCGTATTCCTTCAAGGCCGACAGCGGCGAGACACTCGACGGCAAAGGATTCCACGTCGTTACCCTGTGGGGCCCGATGGCCGAAGTAGCCGGCAAGTTCATCAAGCCGGGTGCACAGCTCTTTGTCGCCGGGCGCCTGCAGACCGACAGCTGGCAGGACGAAAAAACCAACGAGAAGCGCAGCAAAACCAAGATGGTCGCGCTCGATATGATCCTCCTCGATCCCAAGGACGGGCAGCGGCCGGCTCCGGAGGGCGCAAATGCCGTCACGCAATGCCTCAACCGCGCCGATATCATCGGCAATGTCACCCGCGATCCCGAAATGCGCACCACCACGAGCGGCCAGAAGGTCCTCACACTCGGGGTTGCGACGAATGAGAAATGGAAGGACCGCGCATCGGGGGAGATGAAGGAGCGTGTGGAGTTCCACAACGTCGTCGTGTGGGGAGCGCTTGCCGAGCAAGTGGGCAAGCACGCGAAAAAGGGCTACCGCGTCTTCGTCACCGGCCGCGTGCAGACCCGCAGCTGGGAAACAAAAGAAGGCGCCAAGCGCACGACCACCGAAATCATCGCCGACGCAGTCAGTCTCCTCGGTATCAGTAACCCCGCCGTCCAGAACAACATCAGTAATGAAGTGAAGTCGTGGAGCGGCAGTTCCGCCGATGCAGCCGGCCGTGACAGTGATTCATCCCATGCGTCATCGCCCTCCGTGGATGTGAATATCGAGGCGCCGGCGCTGACGTACGCGTCAGAAATCAAGCCGGAGGATTTGCCGTTCTGACGCAGTGGTCAGTCGTTTCTGAGCGCTCGCCAGGTGAGGATCATCTGATAACGGTCGAAGTATTCGCGCGTGTACACAGCCACTCCCTGGGCGCATACGTCCTCTCGCAGGAAATTTCCTCTGTGTTCATGGTCGCCATGATGGATGAAATGGTTGACGAGCCCGTACGGATTTTGACAGGAACCCTGAAAAATATTTTCCACTTGCCGGTTATCCAGGTGCGCATGCTGGATGCCATTGCTCAACATCCATTGCGTATGGGCCCACGCCCACCAGGAAAGACGGTCGTCGATCTGCAGCGGCCATCTGCCACTCTCCGATCGCATGCGGTTCACTTCGTTCATCACATGACTGCCGACGTCCATCGCTAAATACGACATCAGTGGTTCACTCTAGCACCGCCGTCTCCCCCTCGTCGCTCTTTGGGTATTCTCTCGCGATGAGCTCAACTGCTTGCGGAAATTTTGCCGTCAATATCATAAAATCTCATCTCAATCCCCGCAATCTTCGGCACCTTCTCTTTGATAAGAGCCGTGATTTTTTTTGCATCCTCAAACGTCCCCTTCTCCACGTTCAGCAGGAAGTTCGCGTGCTTCTCGCTGATCTGAATCCCGCCGATCTTCGTCCCACGGAGGCCCGCGCCATCAATCAATTGCCACGCCGGCGTTCCATCCGGCAGCGACTTGAAGCAGGAGCCGGCGGTTTTGATGTGCGGCTGTGCTTCAATCCGCTTCTGGATCAGTCGCTCTATTTCGGCTTTGACATCAGCTTCCGGACGCGATGGAACCTTCAGCGTCGCCTTCCAGATGATCACGGAATGATGTTCTAAGGAGGGCGATTCACGAATCGCCCCTACACGGCCCGTGTCCATATGATCCTTGAAATAACTTTCCCGATACCGAAATGTACACTCTTCCCGGGTAAATGTTTTCCATTCTCCATCCACGAACGCCGTCACAGACTCCACGAATGAATCAATCCAGATCCCCTTCGCCCCCTGCCCCGCGTTGCCAAAAATTGCGCCGCCCAAAGACCCCGGGATTCCCGTCAATGCGGAGAGATCAAGATTCTTCGCGGCCAATTCATTTAATAGACTGCCGAGGATTTTGCCAGCCTCAATGGTAACGCGGGCAGAATGCCCGCTCCCGTTTTC
>CAYJTW010000015.1:0-1897 GCA_964373225.1 uncultured Candidatus Peribacteria bacterium | reverse complement strand
GGCAGAATGCCCGCTCCCGTTTTCTACAATCATTTCATCCGCTTTGATCCTCACCACTAATGCATGGATCACCTCATCGGCAAAAATCGTGTTTGATCCACCGCCGAGGACGATCAGTGGGATTTTTTTGTCCTGGGAAAATTTCCATGTCTCTCCCACATCCGCCTCCGTCAAGATTTCGGCATAGTAGAGCGCCTTCCCGCCGATGCGCATGGTGGTTTTTGGGCCGAGGGGGATGAGTTCCTGGATAATCATAAGTTGCGGCTGTTGAGGATCAGTCGGAGAAGCGGGTAGTGGGTAGTGGTTAGCAGGGAGTAGTTCATCACTAGCTACTAACTACTCATCACTTCATATCATATCCTTTGCCAGGCGAATCCTCTGAAGCGACTTCTCCTTTCCCAGCGCCTCCGCCACTTCAAACGCTCCAGGACTGTAGGGAAGTCCGGTGAGAGCCGCGCGCAATGGCCAGAGGAGCTGGCCCTGCTTGAAGTTGCCAAGATTCTTCAGCACAGCGGCCTTCAGTCCGTCGACGGTCCAGTTCTTCTCCGGAGCATCCGAAAGAACTTTCTCCAGAACTTTGAAAATCTCCGGCAATTGGTCCTTCGTGATCTTCTGCTTTTCATTTGCGAGCAGCTCCACGCTCGCGTGGGGCTCTCTGTAGAACCACGTGAGCATCTCCGGGGCCTCATGGAAGAAGGTTATGCGTTCTTGAATTAACTTCGCTTTCTTCAAAAAATCTTTGTCGGACGCGGCGGCGGGGAATTTTTCGCAGACCAGCGGCAGGATGCGCTTTGCGAAGTCCTGCGGCGAGATTTTCCGCATCCACTGGCCCTGCAGCCAGTCCAATTTCTCCAAGTCGAAGATCGCACCGGCCCTCTGGACGCGGTCGAGACTGAACTGGTCGATCAATTCGTCCATCGTGAAGATTTCCTGGGTGGTACCAGGGTTCCATCCGAGGAGCGCGAGGAAGTTCACCATCACTTCGGGCAGATAGCCTTTCTGAATGTACTCATCGACGGACACATCGCCGTCGCGTTTGCTGAGTTTTTTGCGGTCTTTACTGAGGAGCAGCGGCACGTGCGCGTACTTCGGCGGAGTCCAGCCGAGCCATTCAAAGAGCAGAATATGTTTGGGCAGCGAGCTCAGCCATTCTTCGCCGCGGATCACGAGATCGGTTTCCATCAAATGATCGTCAACCGCATGCGCGAGGTGATATGTCGGAAAGCCGTCGCCCTTCAGGAGAACTTGATCGTCAATGGTATGCCCCTGGAACTTCATCTCCCCGCGAATGTCGTCATTGAAAGTAATCATCTTCTCGTGCGGGATCTTCATGCGGATCACGTGACGCTCGCCTGTCTTCAATTTCGCATCAACATCCTCCTTTGAAAGATTGCAGCACCGGCGGTCGTACATCGGCGCCTGCTTGCGCGCTTCCTGCTCGCGGCGCATCTCCGTGAGCCTCTCCGGCGTGCAGAAGCAGTGGTAGGCGTGTCCTTTTTCAACGAGTTCTTTGGCGTACTTCTTGTACAGATCGAGGCGCTCCGACTGAAAGTACGGTCCGTGGGTTCCTTTCTGCATCACCTCTCCATGTGCATCGAGCATCACACCCTCATCCGGATAGATACCCGCCCACGCGAGTCCTCGTAACATGTTCTCCACGGCCCCCGGGACCTGGCGTTCGCGATCAGTATCTTCGATGCGCATCAGAAAATTCCCCTTCGTCTTCTTGGAGAGCAGGTGGTTCATCAAAGCCGTTCGAAGAGAGCCAACATGCAGGAAACCAGTCGGTGATGGAGGGAAGCGAGTCCTCATAATCTGAAGAAAGGAAGCCGGCTTGCCGGCCGTAGCTTCTGCGCACAGAAGCGAAGGCTGGTGGGAGAGGGGGGGAAACGAGTAC
>CAYJTW010000014.1:13136-16663 GCA_964373225.1 uncultured Candidatus Peribacteria bacterium | reverse complement strand
GCGGAGGCAGCGCAAGGATTTTACTCCGGGAAGGGGATGGGTCAAGAAGGATTTCAAAAGAGTTTTCGGCGAAAGGAGGCAAAAGAGACAAATGAGTCAAAGGAGGAAAAAGAGCTCGGGTTTCCCTTGCCTCTCTTGTCTCATTTTCCTCTTTTGTCTCGATATATTGCTTCTGTGAGCCAAAAAGTGTATACTATCCTGATGGCTCTTCCCCCTATCGAACAACTCAATAAAGATCATCCGCCGGAGAATCCCAGTCTCCAGTATCGCGTTATCATGGAGAATCTGGGCCGGATCAACGTGATGATGGAGAAACTGTGCCGGGTCAATAATCCCGATCCATCGAAGGAGGGGGGATCTGATCGTGCAGAGATCGATCTCTTCTTTTCGCGTCTGCGGCAAGAACAGCTCGATATTTCCAAAAAAGAGGCGGCGGACCTGCAACGGGAACTGGAACGACACAGGAGCATGGTGGTCGAAAAGCTGCAGAATGAAAGTCAGCGAGTGCCGCCGCCGGAGGAAGCACAACTCCTTGCTGATCGTGTCCGGGATATCGATGAGATCAACCGTCAGCAAGTACAACCGATTCTTGATGATATGGGAAAAAGTGTGGAGACGGTTAATAGCGGTGTGGATGTTGCCCAGGGGACCGGTGTGGCGTTGACGACCAATATGCTTCTCAGTCAGTACTTCGGCGGTATTGCGACGTTGGGCGGCGCGTTCGCCACGGTAGGAGGAACAATTATTGCCGGCGGTGCGGCCATGCTTGCATCGAATTACGTGGGAAAATTTTTGCACCGGGCTGCGCAGAACATCCCTCTCCTGAATAAAATACCGGAGCGGGGATGGAGCCTGGCGACAAAAGGGACGATTTTGGGAGGTGCACTTTGGGCATCGGGAGGAACACTGTGGCCATTCGTTCTTGCGGTGGGAGGCGTTCGCGCTCTGCAATATTATTTGCAGCGGCATGCCCGTGACAGTGCGCGGGAGGCGCAGGCAAAGGCTGCAACACAGAGGATGGCGGCACGGACAACGCCTGCGGGATTGGCGGACCAATCTTCACGGCAAGGAGCAGATGAGCCGCACTTCTCGATAGCGGCGTAAATCCCTGAGATGCGTCTGCGATGAGACTTGACGCAGTATCAAGTGCTGCTACCATAACGCCCCGTTACGCCTTCCCTCCGCCATTTGTGGCGCAGGGCTCTGACCACCCTTCGACAAGCTCAGGGTGAGCTGCTGCTCAAAAGTTCCCATGGCCGACCTCGTCGCCTCCACCGAAGACGTGCGCATCTACGAATG
This sequence comes from uncultured Candidatus Peribacteria bacterium, assembly GCA_964373225.1. Lineage (GTDB taxonomy): Bacteria > Patescibacteriota > Gracilibacteria > Peribacterales > Peribacteraceae > JABFSS01. Next base: position 15,364 of record CAYJTW010000014.1, on the reverse strand, counting down.
CGCGGTGCTGTACCCCTACGCGCTCCCCCAGAAGGAGGAGGCGCAGATTGTGAAAGAAATCGAAGGCTACTTTGACGAAGTCGGCGCCAAGCTGATCGCCAAAGACGCATGGGGCCGCCGCGGTCTCGCGTATCCCATCAAGGGTGCGAAAGAGGCGAATGTCACCGTCTACTACTACGAGATGGATCCGCTCAAACTCAAAGAGGTCGATCAGAGCATGAAAATCAGCAAAGGTGTGCTGCGGCACCTTCTCGTCAAGCCGCCGAAGCACTACCAGATCGTCAAATACGCCGCTGCATACGAGCAGTGGCTCAAAGAACGCGAGAGTATCGGGCAGAAGCGCACGCGTGAGAAGCAGGAGAAGTTGCAGGAAGCCGTTGCCGCGAAGGCGCGGCGCAAGGCGACGCAGAGTAAGCCCATCAAGAAAGCCGAGAAGCCTGCGGAGGCGATGAGTGGGGAGGATGTGACGAAGTCGATTGATAAGCTCATTTCCGACGATATTGATTCCCTCTGATCCATGGCTCAACAAAAGCAATCACAGCGCCGGTCCGATCCTCGTCTCAAAAAATGTCCGTTCTGCTCAGCGGGCGGCGGTGCGAAGTACATCGATTACAAGGACTATCCGACGATCAAGCCGTACGTCGATTACTTCGGCAACATCATGAAGCGCTACTACACGGGCGTGTGTCTCAAGCATCAGAAAATGCTGCGGACGGCGATTGAGCGCGCGAGGTTTATGGGGTTCCTGGCGTATCGGAAGTAGGTTGTAGGGATTAGGTGATAGGTAGTAGGGTTTCTCTATGTCAGGCCATTCAAAATGGGCGAATATCCGGGTTCGCAAAGGCGCGCAGGATGCGAAGCGCAACAAGATCTACACGCGCCACGCGCGGTTGATCGAGATGGCGGCGCGCGGGGGGACGGATCCAAAAACGAATGCCAGCCTCCGCGCGGCGATCGAGAACGCGAAGGCGGAGAGTGTCCCCAACGACAACATCGAGCGGGCGATCAAGAAAGGATCGGGCGAGCTCAAGGGCGAGGCGATGCAGGAAGTGATGTATGCCGCGTACTTGCCGGGAGGCGTCGCATGCCTCATCGAGTGCCTGACCGATAATCGGAACAGGACGACGGCGAACCTCAAGGGAATCGTCTCAAAACATGGGGGGAATTTTGCGGAAACGGGCAGTGTCCTCTGGATGTTCGAAAGGAAAGGAGCAGTGGTGGCGGAGAGCCCTCACCCGGCGCGCGACGCGCCACCCTCTCCTGCCGCAGCGGGAGAGGGAGTGAATGCGGAACTGGAGCTCCAACTTATTGATGTGGGTGCAGAGGACGTTTTATCTGATGACGGGGTTATCACGGTCGTCACTTCTGCGAATGACTGGTCAAAGGTCAGAGATTTTCTCAGGCAGAAAGGGTACGAGATTCTCTCGGCCGGACTTTCGTACATCGCAAAACAGTCCGTCTCGGCGCGGCCGAGCCGCGACGGAAAGACGGCTATCAGTGATTCAACCATGGCGGAAAAGCTCCATCAGTTCGTCGAGGCGGTTGAGGAAGATGATGATGTGAGTGAAGTGCATACGAATGCGTCCCTCACTTCACCGTGATCGTAACCTCATCCTCCCCTGTATTTCCCGCGAGGTCTGTTGCAAGGGCTCTCACCGTGTGTGATCCGGGAGTCACGTTTGCGGGATAGGTGAGTTCGTACGGAGCGGAGGCGTCGCGGGAGAGGAGCAGAGTGTCCAGATAAAATTCAACGTACTTCACAGCGCCTTCGGGGTCTTCAGACTCGGCATGGATGACGATCGACGAACCGGCGGCAATTTCCATTCCATCCTTTGGCAGGAGCAGATTGATGCCGGGGCCGCTGCGATCCAGCGAGAAGGTGATCGTCACTTCTTCACTCACCACATTGAAGTACTGGTCGGTCACCGTCACGCGGAACGCGTGACCCCCGGCCTTCCCGATGGTTTTGGGAATACGAAGAGGAGAGACCCAGGGCGGCGATGTTGTCGTGGTAATCACTTTGTCATCGATCGCGTATTCAATGGAGTGGACGCGGGAGCCGACGGTGTACTGGATCTTCGGCACGAACGACGGGTAACTGATGGAGCCGCCCGCGGCGGGAGAGAGAATATCGAGTGTCGGCTTCACCGTGCGGCCCGGCGTCATCGCGATGTCACACTTCTCCGTTGGCGCCAGAGGCAAAGGGAGGACGCCACCGGAACCCGCGA
>CAYJTW010000014.1:8577-13036 GCA_964373225.1 uncultured Candidatus Peribacteria bacterium | reverse complement strand
TGCTGTTCATCGCGGCCATCCCCCGGCCCGGCCCGGGATACAATCCCGGCTGCACCGTCATCACTGGAAAACAAGAGGGTGCCCCGGTTGTCCGTCACCTTCATGATGCTGCGAATGGGTTTCATCATTCCCGCGTCGGCGAAGGTCGCATAGCCCTGCGTCATTTCGAGAAGCGGGATTTCGGCCGCACCGATGGCCAGCGCGGCGCCGTAGCCCATCGTCGGTCTCTGCGCTTTCGCGGTGGGCGCACCCATGGCCTCGGCAAGCGCTAAAATCGCGTTCTCCTGTCCTGCGAGAAAGTAGGCCTTCACTGCCGGAATATTGCGCGATCCGCCGAGCGCGCGTCGGGCACTCAGAAGCCCCCAAAAAGATCCTTCAAAGTTCTGCGGCGCGTACTCGCCGAACTTCGTCGGCACGTCGTAGATGACTGTTCCCGGGCCGTAGCCGTTTTGGAACGCCGCGGCGTAGACGAAGGGTTTGAAGCTCGAACCCGGCTGCCGCGGCACCTGCGCCATGTCGATCTTCCCTTCGCTTGTGGCGGCCTGGTAATCGGTATTGCCAACATACGCGAGGATGTCGCGCGTGCGGGGATCAAGCGCAACGAGCGCCGCATTACTCGCCAGGAAGCGCTTCCCGATATCCTCTTTATGGGCGGCGACCACCTGCTCGGCCGCTTCCTGCAGCCGCCAATCGAGTGTCGTTTGGATCGTGAGCCCCCCGCGTTCCAGCAGATAGCGGTCCGCGGAATCCTTCAGCAGCGTTTCGATCTGGTCCTTCGCCCAGAGGACGAAGTGCGGCGCGCGGATATTCTCGCGTGTCTGTTTGAAGGTCAGCGTCTTGAGTTCTTCCACCGCCTTCTGCAGCGCCGCATCATCGATGTATCCGGCGTCCTGCATACTCCGGAGCACCTGATCGGCGCGTCCACCGACGTAGAGATTGCGCGCTGTGGCGGTGTTCTCGAGCGTCACCGAAGCGGGCGTCACCGAGACGGGCGTCACCGTGTGACGCCCCTTCGGCGATGGAATAATCGCTCCGGTCTCCACGGTGATGCCGAGAAGCCCGATCGTCACGTCGTCATCACCGATCTGATCGGTGCTCACAATGTCTCCGGCGAAAATTTTCCGCCGGACGTCTTCGTTCACGACCGTATGGACATGACGGCCGTAGGGGCTGTAGTAGGTGGGCAGCTGCGGAAGACTCGCGAGGACCGCCGACTCCGCGAGCGTCAGATCCTTCGCGTTCTTGCCGAAGTAGCGGCTGCTCGCCTGCTCGACTCCGTAGGCGTTCTGGCCGAACGGAATCCAGTTGAGGTACAGCGCGAGCAAATGCTCTTTGCTATAGCGCGATTCCAGGCTGCAGCCGAGGATCAGTTCTTTCAGCTTGCGGCTGACGATGTTCTCGCGCTGAAGATTCAGGGCATTGCGCGCCAGCTGGCGCGTGATCGTCGATGCGCCCCCGGAGCGCCCCATACTCAATACGGCGCGAGCCAATGCTCGCATGTCGATGCATCCGCGCTCGAAGTAGCGCTTGTCTTCAATCGCGATCACCGCGTTTTTGAGCGTCTCCGGGATCTGATCGCCTCGAACCACCGTGCGGTCCTGCTCATTGAAGATGCGATACAGTTCTATGCCGTTACGATCGGTGATCACCGTACTCTGCGCAGCCGCGAGCAGCGACTGCTCGTCGATCGAGGGAAGAGTGAGAATCAAAAAGAGGACATAGATCGCAAAGAGACCGATGCAGCCGCCGACGACAATCGGCAGGAATTTCCCCCACCCCAACTCCCGTCTTTTGCGAAGAATCCAGCCTACGCCAAAGCTACGGCCGGCAAGCCACCGCGTCGATGCCGCAGCCGCTGTCCACAGCCTGTTCGCCGTCCGTACGAAAAGATTCTTGCCGGCATGGTTCGAGCCTTGCCGACGGAAGAAACTTCCGCCGGAGGATTTCCTGATGGGTCGCTGGTCGATTGGGCGGATGGTGAAACCGGAGGTCATTTGTGCTATACTGTAACGAAATGTCCCTTCTCCGTCTCCTCATTGCTCCAGAGACCGCGTATGCTCTGCAAAATCGGTTTGTGTTCCTCACGACCGGAGTCCGTATCCCCTTTACCCAGTTGGTGGGCAATCTTACGGGGTTCGTCGCTGTCAGCGCCGTCGGGGTCTGCACGCTGCTCTTCCTCTTCGGTGCGGTGCAGGTGACGGTGTCCCACGGCGACCAGACGAAAGTGGATAACGGCAAGAAAATGATGATCAGCGCGCTGATCGGTCTCGCCATCGTCCTCAGTTCCTACGCCATTGTCCGGACGGTTCTCTATTTCCTGTATGAAGGAACTGTCTGATATTCGCAGGGCACAAAAGCGACAAAGGGAACAAAAGCAGAAGAACGAAACGCAGTATTTCCTGGCATGACGGCCGCAAGACGATTACAGTGATCCCCATGCCCCTACACGATCCATCACCGGAGACCCTCGAACGCCTGGAGCGCGCCGAGCAGCTGAAGCTCGACGGCAAGTACCGCGATGCCCTTGGCATACTCGAAGAACTGCTGCTGGAAGACCCCGAGAACGTGTCGGCGCTCGAAGAAGTCGCCGATAACGAACTGAGCCTGGGCGAATTCCGCAGAGCCGAAACCGCGGCGAACCAGGCGATCATGCTCGATACCGGCAGCTACACCGGGCATTACATCCTCGGATTCTTGCGCTCCCGCACGGAGCAGTGGACTGATGCCGTCGCGCATTTACGGAAGGCTAACCAGTGCAAGTCGAACAATGCCGAGATCCTGCGGTGCCTGGGGTGGGCGCTCTTCCATGACGGCCAGCGGGCGCAGGGAATCGTGACGCTGGAGCGCGCGCTCAATCTCGATCAGGATTCGGCGCTCACGCTCTGCGATCTGGGCGTGGCATACCTCGAGGTGCAGAACTTCCTCAAGAGCCGCGCGCTCCTCGAACGCGCGTTGCAGCTGGAGCCCGAGAACGTCCGCGCGAAGGAATGCATGACGGCGGTAGAACGACTCACAAAAATGGTAAAACAGGGATAGGATTACAAGTTCAGAAAGCCGTTCGTTAACTCGCTAATTCGTTCACTCGTATGAGGTTTTACGAATTAACCAATTAACGAGCGCATCTTCAAACGTGCGCTATACTCCCGCCAATGTTCCGTCTCGATCCCACAACTGCTCTGTTACTCAAGCGCGGCATGCGCCGCGGCCTCGCTACTCTGAAGCGCGAGCGGGGGTGGGGGACGAGTCTCGGGGCGCTCGTGGGGGTGGCGCTACTCGTCCAACTCTTCCTGGTTCTCTGTCTCGGCGTGCGGGGGGTCGATGGACTGCTGCGGACACAGACGGATCTGCGCCTGCAGGTCAATGACGGGATCACCGACCGGACAGTGCAGGAGTTCCTTGTGGCGGCGCGCGCGCATCCCGACGTCGAACGCGTGCAGTACATCACGCGCGAGCAGGCGTACGAACGCGAGCGCCGCGCAAATCCTGATCTCGTCGCATTCCTGGAGCAGTTCAAGATCCAAAATCCCTTCCCCGATACCGTGGCCGTGACGCTCAGGAGCCTTTCGGGGTACGACCGCTTTGCGGCTTTCGTAAAAGGCGAGCAGTGGCAGAAAGTTATTGATCCAACGTTCCTTTCGCAAACCAGCGGACAGGAGAATGAACTCCGCAAGATGCTCAGGCTGACCGACGCCGGACAGTCGCTCTCGCTGCTCGTGCTCTTCCTCACGGGGTGCATTCTCCTCTTTATTGTCATCGAACTCGTGCGGCGCCGGGCGTTCCTGCGCAAAGAGGAAGTCTTCGTCGAACGGATGAGCGGAGCGCGCGAAGCCTCGGTTGTCGTGCCGTTCGCCACCGAAGCGACGGTTCTCCTGATCACCGCGCTCTTCCTCAGCCTCGGTTGTCTCTTCATCATCCTTCTGCTGCTGCCCACACTCGTTCCCGCGCTGGCCGACCTCGGCACCTTCGGCCCGCTGCGCGCGGAGATCGGGCGGCTGATCACGCTCTATGGACCGATGCTCTTCCTTCTCGAGTTGCTGCTGGCGCCGGCGGTGGGGTTTGTGGGAGCTTTCCTTGGCACGCGGGGTGGGAGGGGGTCATTGGTGACCGCATAAGAGTCCAAAGAGTCCGAGGAGTCCAAGGACCAGATCTTCAGGGATTCGCGGAAATCAGTGGAAGTTCACATTTCCAATTCCCGCTATCATTTCCTCACACTACTTCGGTCATCCAATGCCAACTGGTCCTTGGACTCTTTGGAATCCTCGGAATCTTTTCTGTACTAGAATACCTTCACCCCCATGCCCCACTCCCAATCCTTCAACACGATTGTCCTCAAGACCTACGATGTCGGCGAGGCCGATCGTCTGTGCGTGCTCTTCACGCGCGAGAGGGGGCGGCTCTTGGCGCGGGCATCGGGCGCGCGGAGGCTCACGAGCAAACTCGGCGCGTCGCTGCTGCCGTT
>CAYJTW010000014.1:0-8477 GCA_964373225.1 uncultured Candidatus Peribacteria bacterium | reverse complement strand
TGCCCGACGTCTTTGACGTCACACTCACGTTCCTCGATGCGTGCCGGGAGAGCGTTACGCACGCGAGTCTCGGGTACAGTTTTGCGCTGTTGCACCGGTTGGGATTGCTGCCGGAGGAAAGGGAAATCCAGTCATTCCAAGAGACTCTCACATGTGCCGATCATCGCTATCTCCAATCCTGTCGCGAGGGGTTGCTGGTATCTCCCGGTCGGGAATGTCATCCCGGACGGCTGTGTATGCTCAAAACACTCCTGCTCGATGAACAGATTCGCTCGCCGCTCAAAGCGGCCGGCGTGATCGCGGCGATGGCGTAGTGCCAGATTTCAGGCGATAGCATACATGTTCTTGACATGCACTAACAATGCACATACAATGGAGGCATGCGTACTCACCAGCAGGTTGGTAAGAAGAAAATTCGGATGACCACGCTTACCATCCGCATTGATGCAGACCTCAAAGATGATGTCGTTGCTCTTGCGCACGAGAGCGGAGAAGATGCGAGTACATGGATCCGGCGCTTCTTTGAAGGTGTTCGCCGGTCAAAGGGCGGCCGAAAGGCAGAATATGTGGGAGACGACGATGGTGAGTTTTCGCCGGAATTCATTAAGAGCGTGCAGGAAGCGATGACATCGGGGAAGTACCGGTCATTTAAACTGGAAGACTATGTATAACATCGTCATTGAGAAGAAGGCGGAGAAATTCTTGCGTTCTCTGGATCAGTCCGTCCGGATGCGCGTTGCAGAGGATGTCTATTCTCTTGGTACACGCTTTATGGACGGCAAACGCCTTTCGGGATCGCTGAAGAATGTCCGGTCATTCCGGTCGGGAGATTATCGAATCGTTTATTCGGTGGATTTCCGGAAAGAACTGGTGAAAATCCACCAGATAGGCGATCGCAAAGACATCTATCGCCGGTGACGCATCATCGCCGCGTCGATGGCTTCTGGAATCGCGCGGAAGAACTCCCGTGCGGGACAACGGCGGATGATGCCGACGGGGCTTCTCCTTCGACGGGCGCCTCGCCGTCGATGGTTTTTGAAGCGTAGCCGGGCGGGAGTTCCGCCACACCCAGAGCGGTGAAGAGCGGGCGGGCTTCGTAGTGAGAATAGACGGTCTCGGCTTTTTCATCCGTTCCCGATTCCAGTGAGGAGGTGATGAACCGGTACCAGATGGCCTTTTGCCCCGGAACGCGCTCGTTCAGTTTCTTCTTCTCCCCCGGCGGCAGATCAAGCGTCAGTTCGGTCTTGTCCGGCGGCGGCGGCGTCTCGTCATAAATGAACGGGCCGACGATCTCGGTCGTGCGCGTGTCGCGCGTGCCGTAGTAAATGAAGTACGCGTTGTCGTTCTCCTGGTACGTCTGGAGCAGCAGGGCCGTCGGCAGGTCGTTTTTGAAGACCATATCGACCGCGCCCGGATACACGGTGGCATCGGTGCCCGCGGGGGCGTAGTAGCGGACGGTGTAGCTGTGGTTTTTGCGCTTGAGGATGGGGAAACCGTATTCCCAGACTCCGCGGTAGGCCGTGGTCGAAATCTGGCAGAGCCCCCCGCCGTAGTCGGGCTCCGTGCGGTCACCTTTGATCACGAGTTCCTTGCGATAGCCGGTGGAACCGTCGACTTTTCCCAGCACCGCGTTAAAGGAGAACGCCGCTCCTGCGGGGATGAGCTGCCCGTTGAAGCGCCGGAGCCCCACCCCGATGTTATAACGACGATTCACGGGCGAGCCCGCGAAGGTGGATTCTCCAATGGTCACGACTTCACGTATGCCATCTTCCACCAACTGCGGATCATCAATGCGGATCTCCGGCTGCGTTTCTCTCACCGGCAGCCCGATGTCATTCAGATTCTGCTGCAGTGCCGCAATCGTCAGGCTGACTGCGCCGTCCAGATCCACCTCGCGGCCGGTGAGCCCCACGCCGTCGAACACAATCTTCCCTTTCTCATCGCGTCGAATGACCACGTTCCCTGGCGCGCGGCGGAGAACTTTCCCGATGCTGCGGTCAATCGTTTCCCGGATTGCCGCCTGATTCCAGGAGAAGGTTGCCCGCCGCCTGACGCCCGGCGGAAGCGGCGGAACGCTGTCGCCGTCGACTCTCCACGCCGCGGGGGGGTCGAACGGCACGCCGTCAAACGTCCAGGTTTCCTCCAGTGACCGCCACTGGGGGTTCAGGGAAGGGTCGATGGTGAAGAGGTGATGCTGATGTCTGTACGTCAATGGTGCTGCCGCGTGCGCACGAGGAATTGAGAATTGAAAATTGAGAATTGAAAATACTATGCTGAGGGAGAAAACACCAATGACAATGACGATGCGTTTCACTCGATCATCTTCTCTTGTTTATTCTCAATTCTCAATTCTCAATTTTCAATTATTTGTTCTTCGGGATGGCATGGGATGTTCGTCAAGCGCCTTATTCACCAACGCATCCGCCCGCCAGTTATCCTCCCGCGGAATGTGGGTAAAGACGACGTCGGGGAGTTCCATGGTCAGTCCTTTTATTTCGTCGAACAATGGCTGCAGGGTGTGCATCTTCACGCGATACTCGCCGTTCAGTTGTTTCACGATCAGCTCCGAATCGAGATGGCAGATCAAACGGTTGGGCTGGTACGCGCGGGAGAGCTGCAGACCCTTGATCAATGCGCGGTACTCGGCCACGTTGTTCGTTTCCTCCCCGATCCGTTCGGCATGCTCGGCCAGTGTCACTCCTTTTATGGGATCAATGAGGATGCAGCCGATGGCCGATTGGCCGGGATTGCCGCGGGAACCGCCGTCCGTGTAGAGGTGGAGGGTACCGCCGATGGCATCCGGCAGGGCCCGATCCTCAGGAGATTCTTTCGACAGGGCTTCTTCCAAGGCATCAACGACGAAGCGCTCCCGATCGCTGGCTTTGGGAAAAATTTCTTGTAAGCGGCGTTCAAGGGAGGAGGGGAGGCGGAGTATGGCCCAGATTATACTCCGTTCTCCTTCAGAGATTCACAGAAAACGGAGAAGAGGCGGCCGCGTTCCCACGCTGTGATTGCTGCTTCGATGACCGGATAAACGATACTGCACCCATCGATTTCTGCAACGTAACACTGTTCGATCGGTTGCTCTCTATGCCAGAACGGTCTGATTGCTCCGGCGCCTCTATTTTGCCCTACTGCGAGATGCAATTTTGAGATCTCCAAATCCAATTCCCGCAGAATATCCTGAACAATGGCCATAGACGTTACTTCATTTTCAGCCTTTCCCCCCAGTGTCTGAGAGGCAATCGTAAAATCGACAAGAAACATGTCCGATCTGTCCATGAGCACAATATCGGCTTCGCCTTGCGTATTTCCATCTCTCATTGCGTCAGCGAGAGAGGAGTGAAACTGTACATTGTACGGACCGACGAAACGGATTGCCCCTTTACCGATTTCTTGCGTGTCGCCATCTTTTCCCTCCAAGATGGAAAGACTTGCAGGCAGGTTAAATCTCTCCAATGTTTGTGTCATGAGAGTTTGCGCTACTGCCTCCGCCACGCCGCCATAAATATCATTACGACCCTTGTCCCGCGATTTTTTCATGTGATAGATTTTTTTGCATGTCGCGTTCCACCACTCCTGCGTTTTTATGTGCGTGAGGATTTCCTCGGGCAACGAAAGAGTTGCCAAATAATTGAATCCATACACGACCTGGTGGAGCGACTCGGGAGCTTCTGTTCGGATAGGAATATGCCGACGGGTGCTCTCGGGCGTGGCCATACTTGCCATTAGCATACAACTATTGTAAAAATTTTCCAGGCTCATTCCAGGCTAATTTGGCTTCCAGATGCTGTTTTTCTCTTATTTGACGCGGGCAGCCCTTCGTCTCGCTCAGGGGCCCGCTCCCTCACCTGCAGTCACAGGAGCCTCCTGCACAGCCGCACCCCCCTGTTTTGGAGTCTTCTGGAAGGTCCAGCTTGAACCGCCCCTCGCGAAAATCGATGGTCGCGCCGCCGATCCGCATGAGGGTCAGGGGGGAGGCGAAGAGGCGGACGGAGGGTTCCTCCGCATTGGTGAATATTTTTCCCGCGGGTCGAAGACCCGCGCTGGGTTCGGCTTGGAATTCCATACAAAACCCACCGGCGGCGTCCGCGATTATTTCCAGAATCTGGTCCGTTCGTCCTTCCTGCTCCGCGACGGTCTTGATCGCCCGCGCTCCTTCAAGCGTCAGCGTCAGTGTCTCGGGGCGCGGCGGCAACTCGCGGAGCATCAGATTCAGATCATCGACAAGTTCGTCGATCTCCTCATCCGAGAATCCGTGCCCTTTGCATCCCTCACCCAAAGCCTCATATTCACTGCCGGCGCAGGAGAAGCAGTGGAGGCCGTACTCGGCGAGGATATTCTTCGCTTCGGGCATCAGCGTGACGATCTCCTGGATCGGCATGGATTTGCCGATGACGTCGGGCGATGTCATTGCCGGAGTTTTCTTCATTTTGACCATGGATGACCATAATGACGGATGGTACATCATGAAGGAAGCCCCACCCTTGCTCATTCACGCCGGATCGTCGATCATTGCCTTCTGAACCTATGCGCAAACTGGCGTTCCATGTCGTGACCGGCATTCTGATTCTCCTGCTCGGATGGCAACTCGGCATCATGCAGGAACGCGTGAAGGGGCGTGTCCATTTCGATTCGTCGGTGTCCGGTCTCATCGAACCCGGCGCATCGGCCAGCGGCGTCACGGTCAAAAACCCGCGGCGGGAGGTCGACATGTCGCTGCTGTGGAATGTGTGGGAAGAACTCAACGATCAGTACATTGATCCGCAGAAACTGCAGGTGACGCCGATGGTGTACGGCGCCGTGGAGGGACTGGTCCGCGGCGTCGGTGATCCGTACACGGCGTTCATGACGCCCAAGGAAAATGATGAGTTCCGGGAGGGGCTTGCGGGAAACTTGCAGGGAATCGGCGCAGAACTGACCGTGCGCGACGGTCTCATCATCGTTGTGACGCCGCTCAAAGGCTCTCCCGCCGAGCGTGTCGGCATGCGCTCCAGGGACGTGATCCTGAACGTCGATGGACAGTCGACGGAGGGATGGAGCCTCTCGCAGGTGGTCAGCAAAATCCGCGGACCGAAAGGGACAACCGTGAAGATCACTGTGGGTCGGGAGCAGGACGGAACGCCCGATTTCACCATCATGCGCGAAGAAATCCACGTTCCCAGCGTCGAAGCGCACTTCATCGAGACTGCGGGAAAAAGGTTGGGGTACGTCGCACTCAATCAATTCGGCGAAACCTCCATTGCGGAACTGAAGAAAGAGATCCAGACCTTCAAGAACCGCACCGTGGACGGCATCATCCTCGATCTGCGCAATAACGGTGGAGGATATCTGGACGGGGCGGTCGAACTGGTGTCGCTCTTCCAGCCGGAGGGGGCAGTGGTGCAGGTGGAGCGCCGCGGAGGCGGAAAGAACAGCGAAACCGTCAGCGGCCGAACGCTCCTGCCCGATGTTCCTCTCGTCATCATCCAGAACGAGGCGACGGCGAGCGCGTCGGAAATCGTCTCGGGTGCACTGCAGGATCACAAACGCGCGACGATCGTCGGCGCGAAGAGTTTCGGGAAGGGGACGGTGCAGGAAGTGGTCGATCTTGCGGGGGGCGCCAGCATGCGCGTGACGGTTGCGCGGTGGTTGACACCGAACGGGAAAAATCTCGGCAAAGAGGGCGTGCATCCGGATATCGTTGTCGAACTTCCCAGGACCCCGGCGGGGGGAACGGAAAAGCCGCCGGTGGGAGCAGTGTGGGACTGGAAGGCCGACGTACAGCTCCGCGCGGGAGTCGACATCCTCCTCGGTAAAAAGGCATCGAAATAGAGTATTTTTGACAGGGATTTCAGCCATTGTCCAAAATGGCGTTTTTTGCTATACTAAAGGGATTTATCGCCATTTGAGCCCAGGCTCATTCGGACAATTCCAGACTCAACGCACACCCACATCCATCCGTGTCGCCCATCCCCTTTCCACACCGGTCGATCGAGGGCATCCGGGATGCGCTGGATAACGCGACCGGCGAGGGGGAGATGCGGGGTGCCGAGCGGTCGCAAAAGCAGCAGTGGGTCCGCGGGGCACTGGAGCATGTGGGGTACGAGAATCTTTCCCGCGACGACCGCGGACTCGTCCGGCAGTACCTGCAGAATGTCACCGGCTATTCCCGCGCGCAGGTGCAGCGCCACATCGGGTACTACCAGGATGCGACGGCCGCGCGCGCGTCATCCGTGCCGGTGAGGGAAGGAGCTGCCTCAGACAGCTCTGCTCCGTCCCCCCTCAGCGTCGCTGCGACCGCGCGAGTGCACAGACCCTGGTCGCGCGAAAACGCACTCCTCTGGGCCGGCTGCGCGCTGGCACTCGTCGTGCTTGCCAATGCGGCGGGCACGCTGACGGGGTATTCGCTGCGGGCGTCACTGCCCGATGCGCCCGCGGCACAGGAAGCGACCGTGCATTCCTCCGCACGATCACGCATACCGATGTTGACGGAAGCGGAGAATACGATTGGGGCAACAGAAATTGTCCGCAGCAGCGCGATGGGGAAGCGCATTGCAGAGCGCCAGCGCGAACGTCTCCGCACGACCGTTGCACAGAGCCATGACGCCGCGCCCGATGTTCCAGCGGCGACTGTTCTCACCCAAACGGAATACAGAACGCAGCTCGTCGCCTCACTGATGGACATCACGGGAAGTCCGTCCGAAGGACAGTTCGTCGTCTTCCGTGGCGGCAAGGCGGTATGGGGGAATCTCCCTTCCGATCTTTCCCGCACGGTCCAGAGTACCGGGCGCAGACCCATGCCGATCGGCAGCAACGGACACCCGGCGGCGTCACGCAACATTGGTGACGAAGCGCCATCCCGGCGCGGGGGTGGGGGAGGCGGCGGCGGGAGCTCCACGACCACGATCAACAACATTACCAACACGACAAGCGGTCTCAGTCAGTCCACGGCCGATGCCCTCTACGTCAATATCGACGGCGATACGATGACCTCGACCCTCGCAGTGCAAGGCACGGTCTCCGGTGCGGTGCTGAGGATCATGGGCCAGAGCACACCCAGCTACATCCTCGGGAATTTGGGATTGGGAAAATCGGGAACGCCCACGGCCAGGCTCGATGTGCTCGGGACCGTCTCGGGTTCCTCCCTCACCGTCACGTCGCTCAAGAACTGCGACACGATCGATACCGATGCATCAGGAAATCTCGTCTGCGGTTCGGATAACTCCGTTGGTTCAGGACTCTCCCAAGATTCTGGGGATGCCAGGTACGTGAAGAAGCAGGGGGATACGATGACGGGAGGACTGCTGATTCAGTCGGGAACGGTCCATGGCACGCTGCCCACGGTGGACGCCGGCTTCCTCCTCGAGATCGCCGGCACAATGTCGGGGCGTGTCTTCAGGGCCCAAGACCGTTTGATGTCCTCGGGAGCCGTCGTCATCAATAGCAGGGTCGGCACTGGTACGGGCAATCTCCTCATCGTCGACACCACCGGTCTTGTCTATGACGGGACCAACAACAGATTGGGCATCAACACTGCCTCTCCGAAGACAGCGCTCGAAGTCCTCGGCACGATCTCCGGTTCCTCCATCTTCTCCACCGGTCCGCTGCTCACCTCCGGAGCGCTCACCGTCAACGGTGCCGTCACCCTCAAGAGCATTCCCAGCTGCCAGGTTCTCCAATCCTCGTCTGCAGGAGCTCTCAGCTGCGCGGGGGGAGGAGTCCTCTTCACTTCCACGGGCTCGCTTCGCACCGCCTTCACCTCCCAGTTCCTCTCCTCCTCCACCGGCTCCCTCAAAGCCACCTTCGGGCTGCAGTTCCTGCAGTCCTCGACCGGCTCCCTGCGTTCCGTCTTCGACTCCCGGTACCTGGCCAACTCCACCGGAGGACTCAAGATCGCTTTTGGATCGCAGTTCGTCCAATCATCCACAGGAGCTCTCCGCACAGCATTTACTTCGCAGTTCCTCTCCTCCTCCACCGGCTCCCTCAAAGCCACCTTCGGCCTCCAGTTCGTCCAGTCCTCCACAGGATCCCTCAGCGCTCTCTTCCGTACCCTCAATGACAACCGCTACGTGAACACCGCCGGGGACACCATGACCGGAACGCTCACCACCCGCTCCATTACCGCCAGCGGCGTGCTGACACTGACGAGGAATGTGGGGACCGGCACGGGCAACATGCTCCTCGTGGACGCAAAGGGTCTCGTCTACGACGGCACCAACAAGCGCGTCGGCATCGGGAAGTCCGCCCCGGCATCGGCATTGGATGTCGTCGGGACCATCTCCGGCACCGCGCTCACCATCTCCGGGCTGAATGCCGCAAACTGCGACGTGAAGAGTTCGGTCACCGGTGTGCTCTCCTGCGGGACGGACTCCACCGCCGCCTCCACCTTCGGCACCGGCAACGTCATCACCATCATCTCCGGCACCGCCCTGACTTCCAGCACCGGCTCCCTCAAAGCCACCTTCGGGCTGCAGTTCCTGCAGTCCTCGACCGGC
>CAYJTW010000013.1:15629-18338 GCA_964373225.1 uncultured Candidatus Peribacteria bacterium | reverse complement strand
GCTCCCGTCCCCGAAATGCTAGTGACCGACTCATTCCATGAAGAATCGACGATGTCGTCACTCCTCCTGATGCACTGAGCGCTTTGCACCCTCTATTTACACTCGCGACCAGAGCGCCTTCGGTCGTTGCGAGCGGCAGATGAAGATCTTTCTTCTCTCCGGAACTGAACGTCACCGTCAACGGCCCCGCCTCGCCGACCGGGAGGGGAACATGGCCGAGCATCTGCTCGCAGTTCTTCTCATCCGCATGGCCGATGGAGCCCTCGCTTGGTTTCAGACGCGAGAGATCAATGCCGAGTTCCTTCTCCACGCGCGAGCGACGCTCGGAGCAGCGCTGCTCGGGAGTGAGGCCGTTGGGGAGAGAGCGGAGATCCATTCTAGAGATCGTTATAGGTGTTATCGCCTTTTGGTGGAATCGAGATCACGGTAATTTCTTTTCCATTATCATGATAGATAATGCGGTAGTTTCCTACGCGGATCCGGAAAAGATTCTTGTAGCCCCTTAATTTTTTCCAGTCCAATCCAGAGAAATTCCGAGCGAATAATTGTAGCAACACAGCGTTCGCACGAGCTCGGTCGTGCCAAGGCATCTTTTGCAGCTGCTTTAACCATTTTTCCATAATCAGTGTCCCATTTTCTTCAATTCTTTCAGGACTCTTTCAATAGGAACACCCTTCGTTTTACCACCGTCTGTGAAATCCACTCCCTCCCATGCATCATCAGAATCATCGAGATCAATGTTCATAATGATGAATGATGGTTTTGAACGACGGATAACGCGAAACGATTCCCCCTTCTCGGCGCGATCGGCAACCTTCGAGAGGTTTTTACGTAGTTCTTTTATGGAGATATCTTTTGGCATATGTACATTGGAAGAGTAATTCAAGTGTACACTTGAAATATCACTTTGGCAAGAGCATAGCTCCCTTTCCGGTTTTTGTCTCAAAAATCCTGCATCCCTTCTGCGCGTTTGCGAACGCAAGGATCTTCTCACGCGCATCATCCGGACAGAACAGATGCACGGTCGGTCCGGCGTCCATCGTGTAGAGAACAGGGAGATGCTCGCGTTCGCGCAGCTCTTCGATCGCTTCGGTGATCCGGTAGGTTTCATCGTTGAGGTACTGGAGCGGGGGAATGCTCGTCTGCATCACGTTGTGCATGTCCCAGCAATCTTCTTCTACCACGCGCTGCAATTTCTCAAAATCTTTCCCGATGATCGCATCGGAGCATTCCTTCTGACGCTTCGGCATCTGTCCCAGGCGTTTCTTGAACTGCGAGCTGCTCCAGGCGAGCGCATGACCCTCGGTCGAACCGACTTTCTTCTCCTCCTGCGTGGGGACGATGATGATGTCGTGGAGGAGCCAGTGGTTCTCATCTGCGACTTGGACGCCGTAGGAAGCATCCATCGCGTTCCCATCGCCCGCAATCAACGCTCCATAGCCGCCGAAGATGCTCCGTGCTGCGGAGCCGGATCCGAAGCGGGCGATGATGCTGATCTGTTCGTCACTCAGGTCCATCGCGGGCTTCATCAAACCGGCATAGGCCTTCGCGAGGCAGGCGAACACCGCTGCCGATGAGGCCAGGCCGACAGAAGAGGGGATGTGCGAACGGAGGACAACCGATACGGAAGAAGGAATTGCCGATTCGCCTCCGATCTCGCTCACGTAGAGCTTCGTCAGATCCAGATGTTGCTGAAACCGAGCGATATCTTTCTCCTTCAACTGCTTCTCCGATCCGTCTGGCTGGAATGATTGAACACTCAAAGCATCTGCGTGATCCACGGTGATCTCGACGGAAGGCATATCGAGCGTCATCGAGAGGGAATCGGCGGCGGGGAGACGCAGATCATTGTTGCGGTTGCCCCAATATTTAATGAAGGCAATGTTCGGCGTTGAGGTGGCGGTAACTGACACGTAATGAAAAGTTAAAAATGAAAAATGAAGAACGGAGAACGGAGAATAGGTGAATTTTTCATTTTTCACTATTCATTTTTCATTATTGCAGCGCCAAAACCATTCCACCACCTCCAGTTTTTGCCCCAGCGCCCAAAACTTTCGCCGCTCCACCCTTCTTCTCGATGTCCCTGATCAGCTCCTGCACGGACGGAGGGACTACGCCCAGTGCGACCTGCGCTTTGTGATGATCGCGGATGACGACTTTCGGATCTTCACCGGCAAGCAGCCGGTCCGTGCAGTGACCGATGGTTTCGAGTGCGGATGTGGTGTCAGCGGAGAGCACGTGCTCTCCGCTGACCTTCGTCTTCATCCATGCGACGAGTTCCGCGGTCGTCTGGCCGGGCTTGCCGGTATCAATCAGCGTCGCAGTCTTCATGAAGTCGAGGTTCAAGCGCAGAGGCTCCGGCGTGGATCCCGTTGTGAACTTCACCGGGTGATTCGCCCAGATCACCGCGAAGTCGAGACCGCTGTTGCCCGGGTTGATCAGATCTTCCACGAGCACTGCCTGCGTGCGGTTCTCCGGTCCCAGTAGCACGCGGCAAATCGCGATGACGAGCCCGGTGGAGGAGCCCATCCCGCGTCCGACGGGAATCTGATTGTTAATCCTCAGTGTTCCGGTCGAAATTCCTCCTTTTGAAATACAGAGATCGACAATTTTCCGCGGATATTCATCGTCACCTGTCAGCGGAGACAGAGCCTGCCCCGAGCCGTGCCGAGGGGACGTCTCCGCTGACAAAACGATCTTCATCGGCGA
>CAYJTW010000013.1:0-15529 GCA_964373225.1 uncultured Candidatus Peribacteria bacterium | reverse complement strand
TTGCTCGTCCGCTGTTCCCCCGATGTGCGCAGGATCAAATCAATGTCGGGAAGGTCCGGATGATCGAGCAGTGTGCGGAAGAAATCCTCCGTCAGAGCCTGCGGATCTTCGATTTTCTTCATCGCGCGCAGAAGTTCATCTTTTCCGCCGTAATCGACCGCGAGGTTGAGGGTGAACCCGGTCTGCTCTTTCGTCTCTTCTTCCACTTCTTTGATCAGTGTTGCGAGCGACGGGGGAATGCGATCGAGGCGGCCCGAATGGAGGAAGCGTGTCTTGTTTTTGATGAATGTTTTTCGTTCTTTCCCCAAATACTCCTCGTAGATGTTCATGAGCATTTCAATTTCCTTCGGATCGCGCTTCCAGTTTTCGGTGGAGAAGCACCAGACGGTCAGAATCCCGACACGCGGATCCTTCCTGCACCACTCGGTGATACCCCGGAAGTTCTCAATCGCCGTCTCGTGGCCCTTCCACGGCTGGAGCAGGCGTTTTTTGGCCCAGCGACGGTTGCCGTCGGGAATGATCGCGAGGTGGATGGAGGGAGATGAGGACATAGGAGAGTGATCGGAGATTCGAAACGTGCTCGCTTGTCCTGAGCTTGTCGAAGGGTTAATTCGTTAATTCGTTTTCAAAAAATTTTTCAATCCCACGTGAAACCACGGCGCATAGTCATCAGGATTTTTTTTCATATCATTCTGCAGATCAGTCATTTTCACCCACTTCCATTCAGCGACTTCCTCCGGATTGGCGCTGACCGTCACCTCATCATCGCTGTCGCCCCGGAAGACCGTCACGTGTTCATGCTCGGCGCCTTTGCCGCGCGGATCTTCCGCCTGATAGACGAATTCACCGATGGGAGTCAGTGCGCAGCTGAAACCGAGTTCTTCTTTGAGTCGCCGCGGAGCGACGTCGGTGATCTCTTCGCCTTCACGCGGATGACTGCAGCAGGAATTTGCCCAAACTTTCCCCCAGAGCTTGCTCGGATGACGCTTCTGGATGAGGAGTTCAGTGCCGTTCTTGCGGAAGACGTAGATGGAGAACGCGCGGTGGAGCTTGCCCGGAGATGTGTGGGCCTGTTGTCGTGGCATGACGCCGATTGCGCGGTTATCGTTATCGACGAGGATCAAATTCTGCATGGGCGGCCATTCTATCACGAGAAGATGAAAGCGTTGGCGATCGAGAAGTAAATCACGATGCCGGTGACGTCGACGAAGGTGGCGACGAACGGGCTCGATGCGTACGCGGGATCGAAGCCCATCTTCCGGAAGAAGACCGGGAGCATGGAACCGACGAGCGTTCCCCAGAGGCAGATGACGGAGACGGACAGCGCGATCACGATTCCCATCATCCAGCGGTCGACCCCGCCCAGCACATGCTGTGGCGTGAATGACGCGCGGAGAAACGCCACGGCCCCCAAAGCGATTCCGAGCGCGGCGCCCATCAGCAGTTCGCGCCGCAGGACTCTCCACCAGTCGCGCGTGGTGATGTGCCCCAGTGCCATCGCGCGCGTGACGAGGGTGGCCGCCTGCGAGCCGCTGTTACCGCCGGTCGAGATGCAGAGAGGGACGAAGAGCGCGAGCGCGGTGACTGCGGCGATGGAGGATTCGAATTTCGCGAGCGCGGTGAAGGTGAAGAGCTCGGCGACGAACAGCACCGAGAGCCAGCCGACGCGCTTGCGCCAGATCGTCGCGAAGCTGCTTTCGAGGTAACTGGCGTCGATCAGTCCGACGGCACCCATGCGGTAGACGTCTTCACTCGCTTCGGCCTGCGCAACACGAAGCAGATCATGCAGGTGGATCACGCCGAGCGTCTTGTGGTGCTCGTCGGTCACGCGGATGACATCGGCGTTCTCCTTGCCCATCAGCGAGAGAACTTTCTCGCGGTCCGCGGTGTGGTTGACCGCCGGCATCGTCCGGGCGAGGTCACCGACGGTGATCCCCGGCGCGGCCGAGATCAGCGCGCGCGCGGGGACCCATCCGGCGCCTTTGGGCCCGTGGACGATGACGACCGGCACCTGCTTGTGCTCCCGCGCGTGATCCTTGACGATCGTGATCACCGCCGCGACCGGCGTCTTGGGTTCCGTCACGATGAAGTTCAGATCCATGATGCCGCCCGCGGTTTCGGGGTGGAACAGCAGCAGCTTCTCGATCTTCACGCGCTTCTCCGGCTTCATGTTCTGGAGGATTCCGGGACGGCGCCCGTCTTGGAGCACTTGGAGCGTGTCCGCCGCGTTGTCTTCTTCCATGAAGTGTAAAAAGCGCGCCAGCGCGTGATCGGAGAGCTTGGGGAGAATGTACTGCCGGCTCTCCGTGTTCATCTGCAGCACCACATCGGCCTGGAGTTCGGGAGGCAATGTCGCGAAGGTCTTTCGTTTGCCGTGCTCAAGTCCGTCGATGACGCGCGCCAGCTCCTGGGCCGTGCGGCTGAGGAGCAGGCTCTTGAGGCGGACGTCGTCTTTCTGCGCGAGCAGTCCGTCGACGTGTTCGAGGAGAACCGAAAACTGCATAGGATCCGTAGAAGATCAGGGCCGGGCGCTGGCTCTGGGAGATCGGGTGTATTCTAGACCTTCGGCAGGGTGATCTGGCAAATTAAATCCGCACCTGCCCCCTCCCCCGCACGATCCATTTGTACGAGGTGAGTTCGCGGAGGCCCATCGGGCCGCGCGCGTGGAGCTTTTGCGTACTGATGCCGATCTCGCTGCCCATGCCGAACTCGCCGCCGTCGGTGAAGGCGGTCGAGGCGTTGGCGTAGACCGCGGCGGCGTCGACTCCCGTCAAAAAGCGGTCGATGACGTTCTTCTTCTCCGCGATGATCGCTTCACTATGCTGTGATCCGTAGCGGTCAATGTGCGCCAGGGCTTCCCCGAGATCCTTCACGGTTTTGATCGATATCTTCAGCGACAGGAACTCCGTACCGAAGTGCCTGGGCTGCGCTTTCTTCAAAAGCGTTGCGGGATACTGTCCCTTCAAGGCCTTCAACGCCGCGGGATCAGCGAAGATCGTCACGCGCTTTTTGAGAAGCGGTGCGGTCAATGCCGGGAGTTTCTTGAGCAGTGAGCGGTGCACCAGCAGCGTATCGAGCGCGTTGCAGACGGAAGGGCGCCGGGTCTTGGCATTGAAGATGATGTTCGCGGCTTTCTTCACGTCTGCGCTCGCATCAATGTAGGTATGGACAATGCCCGCGCCGGTTTCGATGACCGAAATCTTTGCGTTTTTCCGGACGAACTCGATCAATGCCTGACTCCCGCGGGGGATCAGCACATCGATCAATCCATGTGCCGTCATCATCGCTGCCGCACTCGCACGTCCGGAGGGCAGCAGCAGCACGGCAGCGGGATCAATACGGTGCTTTTTCAGGACAGTGTGGAGGACAGCGACGAGCGCGCGATTGCTCTGCTCAGCATCACTCCCTCCTTTCAGCACACAAGCGTTGCCGGACTTGAAGCAGAGCGCAAAGACGTCGACCGTCACGTTTGGTCTCGCCTCGTAGATGATGCCGATGACGCCGAGGGGGACGCTGATTTTCGTCAGATGCAGACCATTGGGACGTGTCCGCTTCTCAAGAATTTTTCCAAGGGGAGAGGGGAGTGACGCGACGGCATGCAGATCACGGGAAATCGCCGTGAGTCTTGCGGGGCTCAGAGCCAGACGGTCGAAGCGGGGGTCAGATTCATTCATTCTCTTCAGATCTCGTGCATTTGCCCGGAGGATCTTGGCCTGGTTTTTGATGATCGCGTTCGCGAGGTCCTTCAGAACGGCAGCGCGGGTTTTCTCCGGCAATTGCGCGAGTGACGTGCCCGCATGTTTGGTTTTGGCCAGTGTGGATGAGATAGTTGCCATAGTTACGCGGGCAGAATGCCCGCTCCCGGATTGCAGAATGCCCGCTCCCGGATTCAGGAATTCAGTTCTTTGGAACGGGCGATGGCGGCGTCGATTGCTCGGGAAACAACCGCGTCGAGTTGATCGTTTTGAAAAGACATCGTTGCCATTTCGGTGCTGCCGCCTTTCGACGAGACCGCCGCGCGCCACTCTGCCGGTGAATGCTCAGCCGATGCGAGCAACGCGCCGCTTCCGATCAGCGTTTGACGGGCAATGCGTGCCGCTTCTCTATCGGTGAATCCTTCCTTCACGGCTTTCGCGGCTAGGAGTTCTGCGAGGAAGAAGAAGTACGCGGGGCCCGAGCCGCTGAGGCCGCCGATCACGTTGATCAGATCTTCGTTCTCCAGTTCCATCTGCTCGCCGACGGCATCGAAGATTTCCAGCGCCAATGCCCGTTCCTTCTTCGTTACGTCCGGCGACGCTATCCACCCGGTGAATCCGAGTCCGAGCTGCGACGGAAGATTGGGCATTGCGCGAATGACGCGACGCGACCTCGTCAGTTGCTGCAGAGTGCTGATCGTCACGCCGTTCATGATCGAGATGATCAGACGGTCGCTCAGAGTGGGGGAGAGGGCTGTCAACAGTTCCTTCGCCGACTGGGGCTTCACGGCGAGGAGAACGACGTTGCTTTCTGCAATCGCCTTCGCAGGATCTGCGTACGGATGCTCCGCGTCGAGCGCAGAGAGCTTGTCGGCATTGCGGTCACAGACGTTGAGGCGCACGCGCGTCAGATGCTCCCGCATGCCCCTGTAGAACGCGGCGCCCATGTTGCCCGCGCCGATGATGGCAATGGTCTCCTTCATGGAAACAGGTAGAGGTAGTCGTAGTGTACAAGGGCTTTCTGTCCTTTCTTCCCCATGGCTTCCCGTGCTGGCCCCGCCGCGTACTGGGCGATCCCGAGGCCGATGTCTTTTCCGGTGTCATCACGGATCCGCACCACGTCGCCTTTCGTGAATTCCCCCTCAATCCCGACGATCCCGACCGGCAGCAGGCTGACGGCTTTGTCGGTCGCGCCCAGGATCTCCCGCGCGCATTGATTCACGACGACGACGCCTTTCTCCGCGCCCTCGCTCTCCGCCACCCAGCGCTTGACGCTCGACGCCGCTTTCTTCGCCGGGAACACCGTCCCGACGGGATCACCGGCGAGGATCTTCCGGAGAATCCCCGGCTCGGTTCCTCTCGCGATATACGTGGTCACGCCGAGCGTCGCGAGGCGCCGAGCGTTGCGACATTTGGTCTGCATGCCCCCGCGACCGAAGGAGGATTTCTCCGCACGGAGGTGATCTTTCCAGTCGCTTTCTTTGTCCGCGGTTCGAAGAACCGCACTGGTGCCGTCTGCTCCCGTCACTTGAATGCCGTCGACGCTCGTCAGGAGGATCAGCGCGTCGGCGTTGACCATCGAGGCGATCAGCGCGGCCAGCTCATCATTGTCCGTGAACATCAGTTCACTGACCGACACGACGTCGTTCTCATTCACCACCGGCACGATCTTCTCCTGCAGGAGCGCCGTGAAGCAGTCGCGCATGTTCAGGTAGTGTTGCCGGTCGCGAAAATCTTCTTTCGTCGCGAGCACCTGGGCGCAGGTGATGTCATGTTTCCGGAAGAGTGTGCCGTACCGGTGAATGAGTTCCGCTTGTCCCACCGATGCCAATACCTGGCGCTCCCCTACATCAGATAGCTTCTTCGTGAGCTTCACCAAGGCGCGCCCTGCCGCCATTGCGCCCGAGGAGACCAGGATGATCTGTGCGCCTCCCTCTTTCACTTTTGCAATCTGCGCCACAAGCGACGCCATGACGTTCTCATTGAGGAGACCATCTGCGGTCGTCAGCACGTTGGTGCCGACTTTCACGACGACCCTTCGATAGCGCTCAGGGCCAGTGCGGCGGTAGAGGGGGGTCACTCTGCAAAGAATACGGCAAAAAAGCCCACTTCACGAGGTGTCATAGGGTCATTCACGCCGCCGCCACCCCCGTCTTCCAGACGCACGGCTGTTTGCATTTGGTGCAGTACTGCTCGCCGATGTCGTGTTCCTCCCCGCTCACGCAGCGCGCGTTGCAGCAGTGTGAGCGGATGAGCAGGGCGAGGTCGCTCGATAATTTCCTGCGCTGTCCCAGCGTCACGTGCTTCGGGCAGTACGGTTTGCCGTTCGTTATCTTGCCGCATCCTTTGACCGGGCAGAGTTCATGTTTTTTCACCCGTTGACCGTACTCTCTTTCGTCAGTTCCTCCTAGGTGAAAGCGACGTAATTTCGCCTGGAAAGCCGAAAAATGGGTGGCTATCCGTGCACACGCGGGGCCAGGAACGTCGCTCCCGTGACCGATGGCGCAGCTGCGCGGCAGCTCCGAATGCCGTCAGAGTGCCGGCGGCGGAGTGAGTCCGTCGGACACTGACGAAACGGCGTCATACACGGTGCGGGAAATATCGGCGATCACGGACTCCTGGCTTGCGAAACTCCTGCCGCTCGTCATCACGCAGAGCACGTATGCCGCTTCTGGATTGTACACAATGCCGCAGTCGTGCAGCTCGGTTTCCTTGCCGACGTACCGCTGGCCGAATTTGTGGGCAACGCGGATATCCGGAGGCACTCCGGCAACAAGCCCGTTTTTGTACGTGGACTGCGATAAAAGATCCAGCGCATATTGAGACATTTCCTTGGACAAATATCCCGTGTTGTACAGCACGGGAAAGAGATTGGCATAGTTTTGAATCGAGACGTAATCCCCCCTGGGATCCAGCATCATGCGCAGAATGTCGAGATCACGGAACGTTGCGTAGGGAAGAAACGGCGACGACGTATTCAATTCCTTGACGAGGAGCGTGAAGGAGTAATTATCGGAAAACACGATCATTTTCGTCAGCAGGTCACGCACGGTGTAGGAAGTGTTCGGAGCGATGGTTTGCTCCGAGTCCTCGATGTTTGGATCAGCGTTGAGCTTGCCGGAAAAGAACGTTGTCATATTGAGAATGTCCGGCTCGAGGTCGGCCATATGGAGGTAGGCAATCAATACCGGTACTTTCCGCAGGCTGGCCGGATGGAATTTGTCGTACTCTCCGATGCCGAACCGGGGACCGTTATTCAGGTCACGGAAATAGATGGAAAGATGTGACACGGTTCCCGCGGCTTTGTATGCAAGTTTCTTTCTCGTCAGCGCATCGCGCAGCGGCTCGTAGTTCCACACCCCCTCCCGGAACCCCCTATCACATTGCAACTGGGGATTCAGCAGGTCGAAGTCACGGGAGCATGTGGTGTTCCGTGCGTTGGCGTTCAGCAGACCAAGAACGACCAGTATCCCAAACGAGAATGCCAAGACGTGGCTCAGTACTACTCGCGCCGACGGGATTTTACGCAGGAAACGCACTGGAGTCAGTATGCTCTTGACCCCGGAGGGTTCACAAGTTGAGTCTTCTCATCCGTGCCTGATTTCAGTATCCTGTCCGGGCGTTCATTTTCAGGAATGCGGGTGTCGTATAATGGTTATTACCCCAGGTTTCCAACCTGGTGACGACGGTTCGATTCCGTTCACCCGCTCCATTCTGCGAAAGCGATCACGTGGATTTCTTCAGCATAGTCCGTATCCGCTGCTCATCGGGCTTTGTCCACGGATTGCAGCACAGCATTCTCTTCACACTCAGAATCATCCCCATTGCCGCCCCCCGTTCTTTCAGCGTATTTTTCGCATACATCGAGCATGTCGGCTCATGCCGGCAGAAGCCGTACGGGTGGAGACCTTTGAGCGGACCGTGGTCCGGCGAGAGCGTCCTCTGATACAGAGTGATGATCCCGATCAAGAACATGCGCGGTAGATGCCAGATGTACTGCACCATGAAATCAAGCGAAGAGAATTGCGCATGATCTTCCCATGTCGTAGGCTTTCCTTCAACCAATGTTCAACTTTTCCGACATCACGATCACGATGCAGGGCCTCCTCTCGGTGCTGTACGCCCTCGTCGCCTTCATGATCATTGTGGTGCTCTACCACCTGCTCTTCATTGTCACGGACCTGCGCAAGATCATGCGGCGGTTCGAGGAGACAACGGCTCAGGTAGAGGCGATGATATTGAAGCCGCTCTCGATCATCGACGAAGCATTTACATGGGTGGTCGATCACGTCCAGCATCACTCCAAGAAGAAGAAACATAAGAGTGGGAAGCCTTTCGATGTGGAGAACGTCTGATTCCGATGGCACCCAGACGCCCCTCACCGGCGCCCAAGAAGAAGCGTGCGTTGGTGTACGCACTCAGTTCCCTTGAGCATGATGTGGAGAAGTTGCCCAGGGAGTTCGAGTATGTCATTCATCCGGGAAAACACCTGCTCCTCACGTACCTGCGGGGCATCGTCTACGGGCTCGGAGCGCTGACCGCCGCCGTGATCGTCATTCCCTTCATTCTCTGGGTCTTGCAGAAATTGCCGTGGTTGCCGGTTGTCGGGGAATACGTGAATAGAGCAGCAGGACTTACAAAATAGGCTGATTGTCGATAAATACTCGGACAAAAAATCTCTTCAGCACCTCGAGCGACGCCTCGAGGATATCGTAGACGAGGGAATTCAGCCGCCGGATTTTGGCGTAGAGCTCGTTGAGCTTATGGGCCGCGCCGGGCGCCGACGACCGCGCGACTTTCGCCGCAAGCCTCTCGAGCTTCCGTGTTTCCTGGCGGATATGCTGCGTCAGCCTGTCCTTCATCACCGCGGCGACCGGAATATTCTGGAGGGCGAGATCGCGAGTCGACGTCCCCTGTGTTCCCTGCGTACCGCCCGTCGCGGCCGCCCCCGCGCCGCCGAGATCGCCCGAGCGATCTTCGCCCGTGCGTTCACTCACACGCGCGGAAAAGTTCTCGAACGTCTCGAGGAGGTTGGTCAGTTCCTGCAATTTTCCCGGCTGGCGAACGATCAGGCGGCTGGTCTCGATCGACGTCACAGACCCCATGTTCTTGTCGGCCGAGGAGGAGAGCGCATTGGCCATACTCCTTCTATTGTCCCTTTTTTAAGCTCAAAAGTCAATTCTAAGGAGAGGGGACCGAAGATACCGAAGGGACCGGGGGGACCGAGGTGCTCTATACTTATGACATGACTGAACGAACAGTTTTTCACAAAATTCTGGCAAAAGAATTACCCGCGACCGTTCTCTACGAAGACGGCGACGTCATGGTCATCAAGGACATTCAC
This sequence comes from uncultured Candidatus Peribacteria bacterium, assembly GCA_964373225.1. Lineage (GTDB taxonomy): Bacteria > Patescibacteriota > Gracilibacteria > Peribacterales > Peribacteraceae > JABFSS01. The sequence continues at coordinate 6,490 of CAYJTW010000013.1, read as the reverse complement.
CCACAAGCGCCGCTCCACCTTCTCTTCATTCCCAAGCAATTCGCCGAGTCCATCGCTCATCTGACGCCGGAGACGGAGGAACTGCCCGGCCTATTGATCAAAAAAGCCCGGGCATTCGCTGTGGAGAAGGGGATTGCAGATTACAAGCTGATGTTTCACGTGGGGAAGTACACGCTGGTGCCGTACTTGCATCTGCACTTTTTGAGTGAGCAGGCTCTGGCCTAAGCACCCAATTTTTCTTGTGGCGGAAGAGAAGCTCTCACGGGTGGTTGAGGCAAATACGGCTTCAAATCATCATCGACTAATTCTCTCGCTTGATTCATCAGGTCGAGGAGTTGCTCATCTGACAGCGGCGGTTTCGCGCTAACGCCGAGTAAGGATTCAAGCATTGCCTGGCGGTCAATTGCTTCGCTCATACGATTGGATTCTCCTCGTAGGAACAGAAACAGTCAATTCCATCATGCCGAATACCCCGCTTCTTCCGCGTCCTGTGCCGTCTTGAAGGTCACGATATTCTCCTCGGCGATCTTCTTTGCTCCCGCGGAATCGACGGGGTAGTACTTTTTGCCGGTTTTGGAGGCGACGAAACCGGAGGCGGATTTGTCGGCGGACACGGGTGATTCCTTTTCGGCACCTTCGGTGCCGTTCGCGGGTCGAAGACCCGCGCTAGCGTCCGTTTTGGAATCCTTCGCCAGTTTGAGCTTGGCCTCCTCTTCCTCCCGTTCGCGCTTGATGCGCTCCATCGTCTCCTTATCAATTGGTTTCAGCGCTTTCACGGAGAGGCCGATCCTTCTCTCATCCACATCGATGTTGATCACCTGTGCGTCGATCTTCTGGCCGATGGTCAGGACCTGCGCGGGATCGGTGACCTTGTGGTGCGCGAGCTCGCTCAAGTGCACGAGGCCATTGATATCTTTTTCGAGCTTCAGGAACGCGCCGTAGTCGGCGAAGCGCACCACCGTGCCCGTCACGCGCTTGCCGACGGGGTAGCGCTCCGCAATTTCCTCCCACGGATCTTTCGTCAGCTGCTTGATAGAGAGACTCAGCTTCTCGCCATCGACGCCGATCACTTTGACCGTCACGCGATCGCCGATCTGCGCGAATTCGGAGGGGTTTTTGACGTGGCCCCACGCGATTTCGGAGATGTGCACCAGACCCTCGAGCCCGTCGAAGGCGGCGAAGAGCCCGAACTTCACGATGCCGCTGACAAGACCCTCTTTGATGTCGCCGATCTTTAAGTGTTCGAGCGATTTGGCCCGCTGCTCCGAGAGCGCCTCGCGCTCAGAGACGACGATTTTGCCGGCTTCTTCGTCCATCGTGATGATTTTGACGATGAATTTGTGACCGACGAACTTCTGCAGACGCGAGATGATCTCGGTCGTGTCGGCATTGTTCACGCGCGGGTAGTTGACCGGCGCGAGCTGGCTCACGGGCAGGAAGGTGCGGATGCCGTCGATGTTTGCGAGCAGTCCTCCTTTGTTGGCCTCCTGCGGAACGAACTCCATCGTCGTATCGGCTTCCACCATCCGGTGGAACCGGTCCCATGCCTTCTGCTGGCTCGCCATGCGCAGGCTCAGCACGATCATGCCTTCGTCGTTCTCTTCCTCCAGCACCAGCGCCGCCACCGGATCGCCGACCTTCAGTTCGCGGAACGTGTTGAATGAATCGCGCAATTCTCGACCGGAGACGATGCCCGTGGCCACGCCGCCGATGTCGATCAGAAGCTTGTTCTTCCCGCGGTACACGACGTTGCCTTCGATCAATTCACCGGGTTTCACCCGGATGGGCATGGGGGCGTCCTTCATGAGTTGATCCATCACAGCGTTGCCTGCGGCTTGCCCTGAGCCGGGTCGAAGGGTACGCGGGGACATAGAAAGAGGGGGTGCAAGTGGGAGAGATAAGGCTGTCGTGTCCTTGCACGGGCAACACGACGCGGGGCTATTGTACGGGACAGACGGGGGATGTCAAAGCGTCATCCCATCCATCTTCAATTGATCGTCAGCAGGGAGTTTCTGCTCCTGGCTCGTCTTCGGATTATAAATTTTGTAATACAGTTCGATCAGTTCGTGCGTCGAGAGGCGCTTGCTGACGAGCCCGATGTTTTCGAGGCCCGCCTGCACCAGGTTCACGCGGTCTTTGAGTCCCCGGCTGCCGGCGGCGAAGTCACGTGCGCGCTGGGCGGCTTTCACGCTGGAGTCGTCGGGACTGATCCACCCGAAGAACTGCTCGAGCAGCGTGCGGTGGCGTTCGCTCTGGTCAAGAGGGATGATCACGTAAAAACGTTTCTGCATAATATCGGCAACATCAATCAGGTGCTCCACGAAGTTGGCGTAGGCGAATGTTTGCGTCTTGAGAAGCTCGTTGTTCTGTTTCTCTCCCAGTTCCCGCAGATGCTCAAGGTAGGGATCGATGTTCATTTTTGCCGAACGGATCACGATCTGCAACGGGAAGAGCAGCGTGTTCACCAGCCCCTCGTATCCGGAAATGATTCCCTGTCGTTCGGTTTCACTCTTGAGGTTGAAGTTCAGCGCTTCCACCTGGAGAATTGCGCGCAGGCCGCCGTTCTTGAGCAGGACCGTATCGCTGCGGATCTCCGCGATCGGCAGGAACCGTTGCGTGGAGGTCAGTGCGGTCTTCTTGCGGCTGCGCACCGTGCTTTTTATGTCTTTTGCCGGCGATGATCCTAGGATTGCCATGGGGTCTTGGGTGGCCCGCCCGGATGACCATCCGGTCGGACGGGGAAGATGTCGCGGAAGACGGAGAGGTCGCTCAGTTGCGGCGTCGCGGATGCGACCGGGCTATCGACCTGAATATGCTCCGGGTTCACGGGAGGCTTGGGGGGGGGCACGGGCTCGGGGACGGGGACGGGGTCGGGTCCCACCTCCGTTCCTGCTGGAGCTACGGTGGGCAAGTCGGATACCGTGGCGGTTGCGGAAGCAGTCACAGCATCAATCGAAGGCGCAACGGGCGAGGCGCGGTCCACGACGGAACTGAGTTCGGCGATCTGCTGTGACGCGCTCGGCTTGCCTGCATCCGCGGCGGCTTTCGGAGCTTCTTCCTTGATCGATGATGTGCGGATCGTGATGGAGATGCCGCTGCGCGGCGCCCAGATTCTCTTTCCCGGTTTCTGCGTCCGTTCGAGGAGCAGGAACAGAATCCGGAGCAGGCTGAGATCGTTGATGTTGACCATCGCGAATGCCGCGGCGATCACCGCGGGGATCCAGATGACGATTGTCAGAGGAATACCGACGTACCCCATCGATTTCTGCACCGACGCGTAGATCATGTAACTGAACCCCCCGCCGAGCGCCATGATGATAATCTGGCGGAGGCTCAGCGGACCGACCACTTTGTCCTCAATCTGGACGTTCTGCGGGATTTTGACGGCGTCGATGGGCATAGAGGAGGTTCAAGGTAATCTGGTAATTATAGCAGAAATTGCCCATTCTCGGAAGAACGAAACATGCTCGTTCATTCGTTAACTCGTAAGGATTTCTCACGAATGAACGAATTAACGAGTTCACGAGCCTTTATGCAGTGACTTCCTCTTCCACTCCTGCCCCCCGTAGCTTCAGCGAAGGGGGGTCCACCGGCCTGCTCGTGATCTTCTTGGCGTCCCCGTGCAGGAACTCCAGTCCCTTTTCGCCTTTGGCAACGACGCGGATGACGTCACCCTTGTTGAAGATCTCTTTCAGGATATGCTCGGCGATTTCGGACTCGAGCCGTTCCTGGATCACGCGGCGCACGGGGCGGGCACCGTACTCGGGATCAAAGCCTTCCTCGGCGAGCACATTGATCGCTTTGGGATCGACATCGAGTATGTAGCCTTGCTCCTTGAGACGGTCACTGAGGTAGTCGATATGCATCTTCACGATCTTGCGGATGTGCTGCTGGTTCAAGGCATTGAAGACGATGATGTGGTCGATGCGGTTGAGGAATTCCGGACGGAGGTTGTCTTTGAGTTCGTCGATCACTTCCTTGCACTTCTCCTCGTACTCCTGCTCTTCGGCCATCGCTTCGTCTGCGAGCTTGAAGCCGATGCGCGCGGCCTGCTTCGTCAGCTTTTCGGCGCCGATGTTGCTCGTCATGATGATGATCGTGTTCGTGAAGTCGACCTGCTTGCCGGTGCCGTCGGTGAGCGCGCCGTCCTCCAGGATCTGGAGAAGGATATTGAAGAATTCAGGATGCGCTTTCTCGACTTCGTCGAACAGAACGACGGAGTAGGGGTTGCGACGGACCGCTTCGGTCAGCTGACCGCCCTCCTCGTAGCCCACGTAGCCGGCGGTGGTGCCGGTGAGGCGCGAGACGTTGTGGCGCTCCATGAATTCCGACATGTCGATCTTGATCAGCGCCTCCTCGCGGTTAAAGACTTCCTTCGCGATGGTGCGGACAAGCTCGGTCTTCCCGACACCCGTGGGGCCGAGGAAGAGGAACGAGCCGATGGGGCGCTTGCTGTCGGAAATGCCCACGCGAGAGCGGCGGATGGCGCGCGCGACCTTCTTGATCGCCTCGTCCTGGCCGATGATCGATTTGCGGAAGACCTGCTCGAGGTTCGTGAGCCGCCTGGATTCGGACTTCAGCAGCTTCGTCACGGGAATCCCGGTCATTTTGCCGATCACCTGCGCGATGTCATCTTCGGTGATCTGGATCGGGGTGCGGCGGTCGCCGTCCTGCGCGTTTCGCAGCGCATCAAGTTTCTCTTTCAGGTCCTGTTGTTCCTGCTTCATCTTGAGCGCGACGTGGTACTTTTGCTCTTTGACTGCCTGCTGCTGCCTGCCGATGAGCGATTCCATCTTCTCCTCCAGCTTCTTGATCTCCGGAGCGGCTCCCACGTGCTGCAGGCTCTTGCCCGCAGCGGCTTCGTCCAGGACGTCGATCGCTTTGTCCGGCAGGAAACGTTCGGTGATGTAGCGCTTGCTCAGGGTCACGGCCGCGTCGATGGCGCCGTCGGTGATGGTGAGGTGATGGAACTGCTCAAAGCTCTCCTTGATGCCATGGAGAATCTTGATCGCGTCGGGAACGACCGGTTCCTGAACCATGATCGACTGAAACCGCCGCTCGAGCGCGCGATCCTTTTCGATCGTCCGGTATTCGTCGAGCGTCGTCGCGCCGATGACCCTCAGTGCTCCGCGACTGAGCGCGGGCTTGAGGATGTTTGCGGCGTCGAGGGACCCTTCGGCGGCACCCGCACCGACCACCGTGTGGATTTCGTCGATGAAGAGAATGATGGAGTTATCGCTTTTGGCAGCTTCCTTGATGATATCGTCGAAGCGCTGCTCAAATTCGCCGCGGTACTTGGTGCCGGCGACGAGCGAGCCCATGTTCAGGATCAAGAGTCGCTTTCCCTGGAGGGAGGAGGGGACGGAGCCCGCGACGATCCGCTGGGCGAGGCCTTCCACGATCGCGGTCTTGCCCACGCCCGGCTCGCCGATCAGGACGGGGTTGTTCTTGGTCTTGCGGTTGAGGATGCGGATCAGGCGCTCGATTTCCCCGTCGCGGCCGATGATCGGGTCGACCTTCTTCTCCTTCACTCTGGCGATCAGGTCATCGGTAAAGTAGTCGAGCACCGGCGTTTTGCTCTTGCTCTCGCTCTTCCTGCGCTTGAGCGATTCGCTCTCGCCGTGGCCTCCACCCGCCCCTCCGGCCGGCTGCATGCCGACGATGGCGCCCTGCAGGCCGTGGAAGAATGCCTCGAGCGACTGTTCGAGGTTGCGGTTCTGCTGCTTGAACGTATTGATCTGTCCGAACATTTCTTCGACACGCGTCTTGAGATCTTCCGGATCGACCTGCATGTTTTCGAGCAGCAGGGTGGCGGCGTTCTTTCCGGTCGAGACCAGCGAATGGAGCAGGTGTTCGGTGCCGACGTTCGCGTGGCGGAATTTGTGCGCGGTGATCACGCTCTGCTCGATGACGGTGTGCAGGAAGGTCGAGAGCCCATGTTTGACGCTCTGGCCTTCGATGTTCGGCGACTTCATCGCCTTGAGGAGAATCCGGACGTTTTCCTGAGTGACGCCTGCACCGGTGAAGATCGAAAACCCGAGGGATTTGGGGATACTCAGGAGCCCCAGGAGCAAATGCTCGGTTCCGATGTACGGACTCTTCATATTCTTCGCCTCCTGCTCGGCAATTTGCAGGGCGAGCTTCGCATTGGGGGTGAAGCGATCGAAGGGATGCATAGGAGGGTGGGGAGTTGGCAGTCTAAGATATTGAGTGCCAATTGTCCAGAATCTTCATGACAGTGTACTGCAAAGACGCTTGAGAAGGCATTGTTTTATATGCAGGAATTATTACGGGGTAGTGAAATGTTAATAATCGTAGACATGCCTCCTTTCAGAGCGTCTTGCTCCTCTGCGGATGATGAATCCGCCAGTCTTCGATGAAGATCGCGAGGATGGTGGTGGCGGGAATCGAGAGGATGATGCCCAGCACGGGGTGAATGACGGAGGGGAAGCTGACGCCGACGAGCATGGCGAAGAGGATCGCGAGCGGA
>CAYJTW010000012.1:16162-20158 GCA_964373225.1 uncultured Candidatus Peribacteria bacterium | reverse complement strand
TCAGAGCAAACTCCAGCAATGTATCCCCACGATTACTCGATTAGCGCACGGGCTGCCGATGGGAGCGGACATCGAGTTTGCGGATCAGGTGACACTGAGAGAAGCCCTTGCTGGCAGAAGAAGCCTCTAAACGGACTGTCATCCCGCCTGCCCACCGTAGCCTTGGCGAAGGTGGGAGTAGTCCGCCGGAGGCGGACGTATCGAGGGAGAGTTTGCGGATCAAGTGTCGCTCCGGGAGGCGCTGGCAGGACGACGCTCGCTGTAAAGACATGGCAAATGTGTGTCGGTGAAAAGCATGATTGACGCGGTCATTGCGCGCACGCCTGATGGCGTCGATCTTGTCACATATGAATATCAAGTACAGAGGTACAGAAAAAGACGTGAACATAGTACGGCGTGAGGAGGTGAATCAATGATGTATCGAATTCGCTGATCAGGGGGCGCCAAAAGAAGCTCTATGGGACGGAGGATACTATGAGTTCAGTCGTAGATAGCATGAGTGCCCACGGTGAGCAGGAGTACGCTCTGCTTGGTTTCGAATCGGAAAATAATTCGATATCGATAATTCACCGAAAAACTCCAACGATCCCGCAGCCGTCCTTTCAGTTTGTGCGTTCGTAGCGATAAATGTCGCTGATCAGCGCGGAAAAGGGCAATGCGCTCCTTTACTTCCTCCTGAAGCCTATCCGGCAATTCGTCATATTCCCGGACGAAATTCGGCGAGTAAAAAATTGTGAGCATGTTCAACGTCGGAGTTTCTTGGCGAGTTCATCCAGGTCGCCGGAGAGCCGGGGCCCCTTCTCTGCACGCAACACGGCTTCCACAGCCTGGTCCTCCAAGTATTTGTCGAGTGCTTCGCGCATAACGGCAGCCTTCTTCTTTCCTGGATTGAAAAGGAGATAACTTTCCAAGGCTCTCAGGAGATCGGTGGTGAGTGGGACGGAAACAGTGGTCATAAAAGTATGATAATATGATATGATAATATCATACATTCTCCGGAGGGCCTTCGTCAATCATTGTATTTTTTACTTCAAAATTGACATAATATACAATATATTTCTTCTATGTCTTTAAAGCTGTATTCGTCAAAAGTGGAAGAACCTCAATCGGGACGTAGTATTCCTCCGTGCATTCAGAAATGGATTGGAGAGGATTTGGACACCGCTGCGTGTAGCCCAAAGATACAGAGAGTAGTTGAGCCCTATTTGGCAGTTTTTGCCGATGATTCCAAAATCATCCCCGTTTCGGCAGAAATTCATAATGGGATTACTCGTCTATGGGAATTATTACCAAAACCAACATTCACAGAAGATAAAATTTCCATGCATGGATCACCCACCGATGTCGCCGCTGTATTGCAGACGATCAATGCGTTACTTATCCTGTGTGATATCGACCGTTTACGCGCAGATGTCGCACGTATTCTGGAACATGCACCCAAAAAACCATTAGTTCACCCTCAATCTGTTCTTCTAAAGTCTGATTATTCTCTTACATGCCGGGCACAAATGTATTTCTCACCGCATGCTATTCAGAATGAGGGTAAAATTGCCGGTCTCTATAGATTTGTTCTCAACCCAAAAATGCGAAACTCGTCCGGTCGATCGGACATACAAATGGATTTTGATAATAGTTGGTGGAAAGGCAAATACCGTACACTCCATCTCAAAGCTGTCCCAGATCAGTTAAACATCATTAGTCTGGAATATGACGCGCTCATGCAGTATTGGGGGGGAAATCAAAACCACACCACGATTGATTTCACACTGCCGCCACATTCGAATGACACATTTGCAATGGCAACTGACTTTCCTTCAAATTTTGGAATAGCGAAATTGGCATAAATCGGTTCCTCTTAGTGTCTAAACGCTCTTACCCCCGTTGTGACCATCGCCAATCCCAACTCCTCCGCCTTCACGAAGACCTCCTGATCCTTCACCGATCCGCCGGGCTGGATGATCGCGGTGATGCCGTGCTTGGCGGCCTCCTCGACCGAGTCGGGGAAGGGGAAGAAGGCGTCGCTTGCCATAACAACGCCATTCAATCCGCGGGTCGAAGACCCGCGCTGGGATTCCGCGCGTTTGGCGGCGATCCACGTTGCATCGACGCGACTCGTCTGACCAGCGCCGATACCGACGGTCACGCGGTCACTTGCAAAGACGATCGCGTTGCTCTTGGCGTGCTTGGCGCACTTCCAGGCGAAGAGGAGATCGCGGATCTGCTCCGATGAGGGCTTCTTCTTCGTCACGACGGTCAGATCTTTCTCCGTGACGATGCGGTTATCCGGATTCTGCAGCAGCATTCCTCCCAAGGCCGTCCGGAAGGTCGCGCATTCATTCACTGTCAGGTTCTTATTCTCAATCACCCGGATATTTGGCTTCTGCTTCAGGATTTCGAGTACTCCGGACTCAAATGATGGGGCGATGATCACTTCCACAAACATCTTCTGATCAACGATCTTCTGCGCGATCTCGGCAGTACATTCACGGTTCAACGCGATGATGACGCCGAATGCACTCAATCTGTCCGCGTCATACGCGCGCTGGAACGCTTCTTCGATCTTCTCATGCGAAGCGATGCCGGAGGGGTTTGCATGCTTTACGAAGACGGCGGTCGGCTCCGTAAATTCCTTCACGGCAGCCCATGCAGCGTCAGCGTCCAGAATATTCAGGTAACTGATTTCTTTGCCCTGTAATTTTTTCCAGGGTGAAGCGTGGTCCATCAACTGCGGCTTCGCTGCAGATTCATTCACATGCCGTTGACCGAAGCCGGAGACGATCTCAAAGAAGCTTCCCCACTGGTGCGGATTCTCTCCGTAGCGCAGCGTCTGTCCGCCGGTCATCATCACCCCGGCGTTTTTGCCTTCACTGAGCCATCGTGTGATCATCTCGTCGTACGCGGCGGTGTGGAGGAAGGCCTTGGCGGCGAGATCACGACGAAGTCGCGGGGATGTCGGGGCGGTTCGCTAACCGCCCCTACAGTTTTTCAATTCATCAATTACGCGGTCATAATCCACCGGATCACACACGACCGTCACATGTTCATGATTTTTCGCGGCGCTCCTGAGCAATGTTGGGCCGCCGATGTCGATCATTTCGATGGGCGCAGCATGAGGCGCAATATTTTGCGCCTCTACGGCCTCCGCGAAGGGATAGAGATTCACGCAGACCAGATCAATCGGCTCAATGCCGAGCGTTTTTGCGTGCTTCACGTCGTCGGGATTCTCGCGCCGCATCAAAATCCCACCCATGATCTTGGGATGCATCGTTTTCACGCGGCCGCCGAAACACTCGGGGAAATCGGTCACCGCCTCGACGGGCGTGACCGGAATCTTCGCTGCTTCGAGGGCTTTCTGTGTGCCGCCCGTACTGAGAATTTCGTAGCCGAGGGCGACGAGGCAGCGGGCGAAATCCCCGATGCCGGTCTTGTCGGAAACCGATAGCAGCGCGCGCTTGGTCACGGTTGAAGTATAGGGGTTTTTCTGCTATACTAAAAGGAAATATCTCTGCCATGGCCAACGACAAAAATCCATCAGAAGAGGCTCTCCAATCAAGCGGGAAACCCACCTCCGCGCCGGGCGCTGCAGTGGGCAAGAAGATCTTGATTGTCGAGGACGAGAAGCCGCTTGCCCATGCGTTGGCGCTCAAGATGGGACACGAAGGATTTGTGACGCAGGTTGCCGATACCGGTGCCGAAGGTCTCAAAGAGGCGCTCACGGGAACGTACGACATGATCCTGCTCGATCTCATCATGCCCGAAGTCGATGGTTTCACGATCCTGCAGGAGTTGCAGACGAAAAAGGTGAAGACGCCGGTGATCGTGCTCAGCAATCTCGGCCAGGACGAAGACCGCGAGAAGGCAAAAAAGATCGGTGCCGTCGATTATTTCGTCAAAGCGAACACGCCGATCGCGGATATTTTAAAGAAAGTGAAGGAGATGATCTAAGTTTTTCCATTACAGACATGAATTCACAATCCACAACCACCAACTCACAAT
>CAYJTW010000012.1:6358-16062 GCA_964373225.1 uncultured Candidatus Peribacteria bacterium | reverse complement strand
CAATGGCGCTAAAAGATTCCGAACTCGGCCAGATTCTCCTCACGCTGAATTACATCAGTGAAGAAGATCTCAAAAAATCCCAGGCTGTTGCCGCGGAGCGGGCGGGACCGTTAAAAGACGCGCTCTTCGAAATGGGTCTCCTCACGCAGGACATTTTCGAGGGCGCGATGGCTGAGCACTACAAACTGCCGTTCTATGACATTCACGCATCGCCTCCAACACCCCAGCTCGTCTGCACGCTGCCCGAGGAAATCGCGCGACAGTACTCGGCAATCATCGTGAAGCGGGAAGGATCGGCCGTGACGATCGCGACATCGGATCCCGGGAACACGTTCCTGGAGGAAGCGATGCGTCTCAATATCGATCAGCCGACCCCGCAGTTCCCCGAGCACGATGTGCCTGCCGGATCCGCGCAGGCGACGGTGAAAGTCGTTAAAAAAAGCGCGCTCAGTTTTTCGTTCGGCGCGAAAAAGGAACCCGAAAAGCGCGCGACGTTCGGCGGGACGATCGCGTACATGTATGCGCCGAAAAACATCATCGAGGCCCTTTTCGTGCACTATCACAAGCCACTGGCAACGCGCTTCCAGGCGATCATCAACGAGCAGAAGAAGGTCGCCCCCGAAATCATCACCGAAATTTTCAACGATGCAGTGGAGCTCCGCGCCAGCGACATTCACTTTGAACCGCAGGAGAAAATCGTTCTCATCCGGTTCCGCGTGGACGGCGTGATGCACGAGGCGGGACGACTCCCGAAGGATTACTACGAAGGCGTGATCAACCGCATCAAGATCGAATCGAACATGCAGATCGACGAACACTACGCCGCCCAGGACGGCGCGATCCGCTGGACGACGAAAGCGGGAAACCCGATGGACATGCGCGTCTCGATCGTCCCGATCGTCGACGGCGAGAAGATCGTCGTCCGTTTGCTCTCCGAGTACGTCCGCACGCTGACGCTCCAGGATCTCGGCTTCTCCGAAGAGTACCGCAAGATCCTCGAAACCGCGGCGCACAAGCCGTTCGGCATGATCCTCACCACCGGCCCCACGGGCGCCGGAAAATCGACGACGCTCTACGCGCTCCTCAAGATGCGCAACAAGCCCGACGTCAATATTTCCACGATCGAGGATCCCGTGGAATACAAAATCCCCGGCATCAACCACATCCAGGTAAATCAGGAAACCGAACTCACATTTGCAAAAGGACTCCGCGCTCTTGTCCGCCAGGACCCCAACATTATCCTCGTCGGCGAAATCCGCGACGGAGAGACGGCGTCGATCGCGGTGAACGCCGCGCTCACGGGTCACCTGCTCTTCTCCACGCTGCACAGCAACGATGCGTCCACGGCAATCCCGCGGTTGCTCGATATGGGCGTGGAGCCATTCCTGCTCGCGTCGACACTGGAAGTCATCATCGGTCAGCGGCTCGTGCGTCACATCTGTCCCTCGTGCCGATACAGTTACTCTCTTCACCTGGAGGATGCGCAAAAACTCTTCCCTGGCGCCGACAAATACTTCGTGAAAAAAGAAGATGTGCGTCTCTATCGTGGCAAAGGCTGCGAAGCGTGCGGCAACACGGGGTACCACGGCCGTATGGGCATCTACGAACTCCTCGTCATCACGCCGGAGATTGAAGAACTCATCACACACCGCGCGTCGGCGACCGACATCAGCAATCAGGGCCACAAGCAGGGGCTCAAGCTCCTGTTCGACGACGGGTTTGCCAAAGTCCAGTCGGGCATGACGACGATCGAAGAACTCCTGCGCGTCGCCGCTCCTCCGGATCTCCTCTTCTCCCATGCCGAAAGGAAGTGAGCCATCAAAGGTGCCGGCGACGAAGGTACCGGCCCATGGCATCTGGGATGGGAGTCTCGATGAACTCCTCGCAGTGCCGGACCATCCTCTCCCGCCTGCTCCTGTTGCAGCAGTTCAATCAGCGACAGACCAGCCGCGCGTCGATCGTCCGATCGGCAAAAAAGAAACGGCATCGCCCGAACTTCTGACAATGGTCGAACGGACATCCTCGGAGAAATCGAGACGCGAAACACCAGAGAACACGCCCGCGACCGGGGCGCAGCATGCTGCGCCCCTACAGGAAAATCCATCTTCTGGTAGGGGCGTTGCATGCAACGCCCCTACATCAGATGTCTCCTTCAAACCGATGATCCATACACAGAAGAGCGGCCTCAACGATCTCCTCGGTGCAATCAAAACCATCGGTCTTGGACGCGAGAAGAATGCCCTCATCCAGAATCTCGCGACGATGCTCGACGCCGGCCTCCCCCTCGTCGATTCCCTCAAGACGCTGCTGGCAGATACGCGTTCCCGCGCCGGCCGTCATCTCCTCCAGGGGATTGTAGAGCTGGTGGAGAGCGGCAGTCCGCTCTGGCGTGCGTTTGATGATCAGCACTGTTTTTCGCCCGACGTGATCGCGCTCGTGCGCGTTGGCGAAGAGGCCGGAAGCCTCGCCCAGAACATGGGCTACCTGGCCGTGCAGCAGGAAAAAGATCAGGCGCTGAGATCCAAAGTAAGAATGGCCATGATCTACCCCACGATTGTTCTGACGGTCATGTTCATCATCGTGATGGGGCTCGGCTTGTTTGTTCTCCCAAATCTCATCGGCGTTCTCACATCTCTCAACGTGCCACTGCCGCTCGTCACCCGCATGCTGATCGCGTTCACGAACTTCTTCAGCACCCAGGGTCCTATTGCAGTCCCCGCCATGATCGCCGGCATCGTCATCATGATCATCCTGGGCAAATTCACGAGACTCAACGGCGCCGCGCAATGGGTGATGTTTCAGATTCCGGGCATCGGGCGACTCGCCCGCGAAGCGACGATCGCGCGATTTGGCGTCATCCTCGGCGGACTCCTGCAAGCCGGCGTTCCGCTCGTCGATGCCATACGCTCACTTGCCGAAGTCACCTCAGTCGTCTCCTATCGCGCGTTTTATCTGTCGCTGCTGGAGCACGTGAACCTGGGGGATTCATTCGGGAAGAGTTTCGTCGCCATCCCCGGAAGTGCGACACTCCTTCCCATCACCGTGCAGCAACTGGTGACGACGGGTGAGCGGAGCGGCTCGCTCGTCAAAATCCTTCTGAAGATTGCGGACATTTACGAGAAGAAGGCGAATGACACCGCGCAAAAACTCCCCGTGATTCTCGAGCCGATGCTGCTGCTGCTCATCGGCGTGCTCGTGGGGACCATTGCCATCGCCATTATCGTGCCGATTTACTCCATCGTCGGTAATGTGGGACAATAACCGGAGTATTCCCCTTTTTCTATGCGCCATCCTCCGCTCAAGCTACGGCCGGTAAACCGCCCCGCCTTCGCCGTCCTCGAGCTCATCATTGTCATCGGCATCCTCACGACAATGACGAGCCTCTCCATTCCCGCATACCGCGAATACCAGATCCGAAGCGATCTGGACCGCACGACGCAGCAGGTGACCCAGAGTCTCGCCCGCGCGAAGCTCCTCTCCACCTCCGGCGAGCGCGATTCGGCGTGGGGGTTCTACGTCCCCTCCGGCACGCTCTACAAAGGAACGAATTACGCCGGGCGCGATGCGTCTTTCGACGAAGTCTATCCGATGCCCTCCACCATCGCGGTCACGGGGTTGCTGGATATCGCCTATTCGCGCGTCTCCGGATTGCCTGCCGACACCGGCAATATCGTCCTGCGCGCGCTCAATAACGATGAACGCATTATCCAGGTGACGATCGCAGTCGACCAGCAGTCGCTCGCGACCAACCAGACCGATCTCCTGACCATCTGCCACCGTAACACCGACGGCAGCACGCAAACCATGACCATTCCCGATGCGACGTGGCCGTACCATCAGGGCCACGGCGACACGAATGGCGCGTGCGTGGCGTCTGCCAGTTCCAGCGCTGCTGCGGCCAGCAGCGCGGCGGGTTCGGTGGCCAGCAGCGCCGCAGCAAGTTCCGTTGCCAGCAGCGCACCCGCGTCTTCCTCGAGTGCCGCAGGCGGAGGTGGAGGCGGATCATCGTCATCGGCCGGGACATGTAGCAAATTCACACTCGCCGCCGATCAGACCATCAACATGAGTGCCGCGTCATCACTGACATTCCAGAATATTCTTTCACAAATCACCTTCGGTGCCGGCGGCCCGGTGATTCCGGTACACGTCTGCTACAGCGCGAACAATGGATCCACGTGGTCGCCGCTTTTCGGCGGCAATGGCAACTGTAACGGTAACGGCAACGCGTTCGGCAACGCCGTCAAACCCGGCGGCACCGATACCAAGACCGTCAGTGTGAACGCGGGCGCAAAAGTCCTCGTCAAAGTGACCGGACGCTACGCAAAGAACAACTGGCTCACATTCTTCGCGTCGTTTATCAGCAACGCTTCCAAAGGGCACACACTCTTCCTGCGCAACGGCGATACACTGGCCAGTTACCCCGGATTCGGGTCGCAAACGCCACTCAAGAGCACCCTCACCGGGAAGGGAATGCTCGATGCGCAGGGGAAAATCGTCCTGACGTCCTGCCAGATCCTTGCGATCTCGGAACTCGGGACCATCGGGTCCGCCTCCGCGGACTTCCAGGATGATGTGCTTCTGATGTCGTTCAACTGAACGGCGGTATCGACATTGTTGGCGTGATGTAACGGGCGCGGCGGTGCCGCGCCCCTACATTGCCCTACGGATGACGTTGATCCATCGTTTTCGTTGTATCATTGCTTCCGTTGTGTTGCGTGTACGAACCTCATCGCATCCTGGCTTCCTCCTTATGGAGGCGATCCTCGGCATCGCGATCTTTGGGTTGTTCCTGACGGCGGTCGGCATGGTGCTGCTCCTCGGGCAGGAGAGCACGATCGTTGGAGGAGACCGCGTGCGCGGAACGTCGTTTGCAGCGGAGGCAATCGACGCCTCGCGCGCGATCCGTGACGGCAGTTTTGGCGCACTCACCACGGGGGCGCACGGCGTGGGGCTCAATAGCTCGCAGCGGTGGATCTACAGCGGTGCACAGAGCACCCGCAGCGGGGGATACATTCTCACGGCGACCGTCACATCTCTCGCAAGCGACTGGGTGCGCGTGTCGGCGCAGACGAAATGGAAGCACGGATACAACCGCTCCGGGAGCGTGCTCCTCACAACCGAGTTCACCGACTGGCGTACGCAGAAGACAATCGGCGACTGGTCGTCGATCGCCGTCGACGGGAGTTACGTGGATGGCGGCAATCCGCTCTTCAACGCCGTCGCCGTTGCCGGGAACTTCGCGTACGTCACGGGCGATACATCCAGCGGCGGAGCGGGTTTGTACGTGTTCGATATTTCCAACACGGCGTCCCCCTCGCGCGTGGCGGCCACCTTCAACCTCGGCACGTCCGGATACGGGATCGCGGCAAAAGGGAAAACGCTCTATGTCGTTACGGGCGACGCTCTGCAGGAGATCCGTGCGTACGACATCACGTCTCCCGCCACACTTGCGGCGGGGAATCTGATCGTCAGCCACAATCTCTCCGGTTCCAGTCTGGCGCTCTCCCTCTCTCTGCATGGCAGGACGCTGCTCGTCGGCGCGCGTGCCGATGCGACATGGAACGAGCTCTACACGTTCAATGTCCAAAATACCGGCGCAATTCTTCCTCTGTCCTCACTTGAGGTGGGATCCAGCGTCAACAGCATCGCTCTCACGGGCACGTCGGCGATCCTGGCGACCGGCGACACCGCAGCCGAAATGAAAGTGGCGGCAATGAGCGCCAAAGGCATGCTGACAGCGGTCACTGGCGGCGATTACAACATCGTCAGCACCGAACCGGGACTCTCGGTTGCCGCAACGGGCACGTCGGCGCTGCTCGGGCGGCGGAAGGGGGCGATCCAGGAGTTCGCCTTTTTCGATGTGCGCACCGGCGGAGGGTCTCCGCCTCCGGCGCCGGGGCCGTGGTATCACGAGGGCAGCGGGAGTCTCGTGGGCGTCGGTAACGATCCCGGCAAATGCTATGGATTCCTCGCAGCCGTCTCCGGTCGCAAGGCCCTCCAGGTGGTCAATCTCCGCGATACCTCGCTCACCGAACTCACCACCTACACGTCGGTAAGCGGGTATCCCCGCGGGCTCCTCTACGATCCCGTGCGCGACCGGGTGTATCTGTTGACGCGCAGTGCGTTCCTCATCTTTAAGCCTACATCCTCTCCAGGACCATGTTCATGATGACATGCAAAAAACGCGGCGGATTTATCTTCCTTTTGAGCGTGCTGGTTATCGGCGTGATCGTCACCGGGATGGCGATGTCGCTGATCCTCCTCGGCGTCGCCGCGCAGCAAAGCGGGTTGACCGTGGTCCAGACGGCGCAGGCGCTTGAGAATGCCCAGACGTGCGCCGAGCGCGGGCTGCGGAGCCTGCGCGCCGATCTCTCGTACGATGGCGGAGAGAGCGCCACACTCGTCAACGGCACCTGTTCCATCGCGCACACGGGAGGATCAGGGAACGCTGGCCGCACTCTCTGCGTGCAGGGAGAGAGTGGGAGGAGCACAAGAAGAATTGAAATCTCGATTCTCCGCCTCTATCCCTCAGTAAAAATCACGTCGTGGCGCGAAGTCAGTTCCTTCACTCTCTGTCCATGACCCAAATTCGCCCCGCCGACACTCTTACCGGGCCCCGCAGGTCGAAGACCTGCACTGGGCGGAATCCTCGCAGGTCGAAGACCTGCGCTGGTCTGCGTGGGGGGGCCACTCTGGTAGAACTTCTTCTTTTCATGGCCATCCTCGCGGTCGTCGGTGTCTCGATGTTGCCGCTGCTCTTCTCCGCCACCGAAGACCGGTTGTTGCAGCAGACGGTGTCGACCGTGGAACAAAATGGTGTCCAGCTTTTGCAGACGATCGGGTACCAGGTGCGTTCTGCGGAACGCATCATCGCACCCGCGTCGCGGGACCAGGGGTCGGTGCTGACGCTGCAGACAGGTTCCGGGACCACGAATCCCACGATCATCGGCATCAGCAGCGGAGCGCTGATGCTGATCCAGGGGGCCATTCGCCAGATGATCAGTTCCCCGCAAGTCGCGGTCGAGAGTTTTGCCGTGCAGAACACGTCGACATCCGACAGCCGCGGCAGCGTCCTCGTGCGCTTCCGCCTGTCCAGGACAATCCGCCTGCAGGCGCCGCGCCGGTACGGCCAGTCGTTTGAGGGGGTCTTCACGACGTTTCCGGATGACACGCTGCAGGGCGACGACTGCCAGTGCGCGCAGCCCGGGTGCGCGAGCGCCTCGCTCTACGTCTGGCAGGTGTGCGCATCGGGGGCATGTCAAACGGCGCAGACGCAGCTCCAGTGTCCGTAGAGAGGTATGGGAGCAAATTTCGACGGGGTTTTGACGAAAGCGCTTCTTGTGTTTTGCAGTGGTGGGATATGGCTAGTGCATCACTGCAAAAAAGTGATGGGTCAAGTGGAATCCGGTCCTCCGCCCGGTGGAATTGCTATAGTTTTGCGCGATGTATGGAGGCACAGCCTCCTCTTTCTTCCCTTTCCCTCCTTCCGTATGCCATCCCGTCTGTCCCGCGGTTTCACCCGTCTTCGCCCGTCTTCGCTCTTGCGAGCTTCGCCGAGGCTTCGCCGCGGTTTCACCCTCATCGAGCTCCTGCTCGTGATCGGTATCATCGCGATTCTTGCCTCGATCGTCATCGTCGCCATCAACCCCACCAAGCAACTTGGTGACGCGCGCGATGCGCAGCGCCGTTCCGATGTGAACACCATTCTCAATGCGGTGTATCAGTACGCGATTGATAACAATGGCAATCTGCCCTCGGGTATCCCGACCACGACCGCAAAAATGGTCTGCCAGTCGAGCCTTGATCCCGCCACCTGCGAGGGCGCCGGCTACCTCGGCGTCAACCTCCGGATGCTCACCGGTGCATACCTGACCGGCATTCCGAAGGATCCGAAAGTCACCTCAACCGGCACCGGCGCCCGCTACAACATCGTGCAAGATGCGAACGGTCGCATCACTGTTTCCGCTCCGGGAGCGGAGCGGGGAACGATCAGCGTGACGCGGTAATGTAAAAAATAGGAAACACGTAGGGGCGTTTCGCGAAACGCCCCTACTTTTGATTATGGATAAATGTCGACTTTTCTGCTATAATAAGAGGAAAATACTATGCCTTCATCGTGCGTTTCCCAGGGGCAGAATTTTGTTCCAAAGACCTCCATTCGATGGAAGGTGCTGCAGCAGTCGGTGCTGCTCGTCACGTTCTGCGTTTTGCTGCTCGGAGGGCTTTCGTTCTTCATCATCCGTTCATTTCAGGAGGGATTTGCACCCGATGCGGAAGGAACAGTCCTCGTTCTCCGGTTGCTCGGAGTCACCGTGTTAATGCTCAGCGGGCTGCTCTTCCTGCTCGCGCTCCTGCTCGGCACGCTCCTCGCGCGCAGTCTGACGGAGCCGCTGCAGGAACTCACCGCGAAAGTGGGTGCACTCACACCGGGAACCTGGCGCTTTGAGCGCACGGTGCATACGGGCGATGAAGTGGAAGCCCTCGACCGGGTCATTGATGATCTCACAGGGCGTCTGCGGGATGCGTACAAACATCTGGAAGAGAAAGTCACCGAGCGCACCCGGCAGCTGCGAGAAGAGTCCGCGCTCGATCGCGCCATTCTCGAGAGCATCGAATACGGCGTGCTTGCAATGGATGTGAAGGGAACGGTCAAGGACGCGAATCCGGCAGCGTGCTTTTTGCTCCAGTGCGATCGTGGTGACCTTCTTGGACAATCTTGCGCTGACGCCCTTCCTCTTTCGCAGCGCAGAGGCCAGATTGCCGGCGGACAGCATCCGGTAACGACGGTTCTCCGGACACGGAAATCATGGCATGCGCATCCATCGCATCACCTCACTCTCCAGCAGAAGGACGGCACGGCACTCCCGATCAGCCTCCTCATCGTGCCGCTGTGTTCATCCGACCGCTGCTTCGGCGCCATTGCCGTGATCCAGGACCAGACGCTTGAGCGTCAGATCGACTACATGAAGTCCGAATTCATCTCGCTGGCCAGCCACCAGCTGCGGACACCACTGTCTTCCATCCGCTGGTACGTTGAAATGCTGCGCAACGAAGAGGGAACGTTTTCGCAGGAGCACCAGTCGTACCTGCAGGAAGCCGATATCGCCACCACACGCATGGCCAACCTCATCGACGCGCTCCTCCACGTTGCCAAGCTCGAAGACGGGGGACTTGTTGCCGACAAGAAGAACTCTGACCTCCGCCCGTTCTTCCGACGGGTGATCGACGGGTGGACGGTGACTGCGAAGGGAAAAGGCATAGTGCTCACTGCCGATATACCGGCATCTCTCCCCGATATCGTGACCGATCCCGTCCTGCTTGAGATCGTCCTCCAGAATCTCTTCGCTAATGCCATAAAATATTCGTCCACGAAGAAACCCGTCACGCTCCGCATTGTTCCCGAAAAAGACTGTCTTAAAATCATCGTGCAGGATCAGGGGCTCGGCATTCCGCAGGCCGAGCAGAAGCGCATTTTCCAGAAATTCTTCCGTGCCAAAAACGTCCGCGAAATCGACACCGACGGCACGGGCCTCGGTCTCTCCATGAGCAGGACGATCGTCGAAAACCTCGGCGGCACCCTTACGTTCAAAAGTGAAGAGGGAAAGGGGAGTGAGTTTACGGTGGCGTTGCCGGTGTAGAAGAATACCAAAAAAGAGGCTCCAGCCTCTTCTTTAGTTCCCGCTCTTCTATACGCCGGGTTCTGT
>CAYJTW010000012.1:0-6258 GCA_964373225.1 uncultured Candidatus Peribacteria bacterium | reverse complement strand
TCTAGCGGAGGGGTATGTGGTCTGACGGAACCATCAGATAGTCCACTCACCCAAATCCTCCTTGCTTCACCAAGAGTTTACCGATGCGCGCCTCTGCAGTGCACCCGCAGAGTCGGCATCCCTCCTTTGGAGGGCGTTTCACTCCCACCCGGCTTCGTCTTTGCAGACTACGCCGAAGCGGGAATCGTCACTGTGACACTGGTCCTATCACGTCTTTTAGATATGGGACGTGACGGTGGGCGTTACCCACATGGCGTTCCGATGAAGCCCGGACGTTCCTCTCAGGCTTCGTGCGGCTTCGCTTGCGCTACGCCGACACTACGCCGAAGCGATCATCCAAAGAGCGGGAAACACCAGTGTCGCATATTTCGGATTTTTTCTCAATAACGGTATTCTCTATCCAGGCCGCTTTAGCTCAGTGGTAGAGCACCTCACTTGTAATGAGGGGGTCCCGGGTTCAAATCCCGGAAGCGGCTCCATCCGGCTTCGTCCGTTCGCCTATGGCGAACGAGACTACGCCGCGATTTTCTATACAGGGCAGGAAGAAGCCGGATGCCGCGGCGGAGTCCGCAGACGGAGCCGGGCTTTTGTGATACTCTGGCCTGCTATGTATTTTGTCTATTCGCTAATCTCGAATGATGGTCGGCATTGGTATGTTGGCTTCACCGATGACGTTCATCGCCGTTTGTCAGAACATAATGAAGGAAGGTGTATTCACACGAATAAGTTTAAGCCATGGGCGCTCAAGAGTTACACGGCTTTTAGAGATAGAAACCGTGCAGAAGAATTTGAGCAATACCTTAAATCCCATTCCGGACGAGCTTTTGCGATGAGACATTTGTAAAATAAGAGCTAAAATCTCCCCATGAAGAAATCCGAGGCGATCTTCGGCGTCGCGCGGGTCCCGCTGGATGCCCTGGCGGTCTTTGCCGCGCTGCTGCTCAGTTACCGCTTGCGGCAGCTGAATATCGACTTCATTCCCGGGCAGAATCTGGCCGATGCCAGCGGGACGTTGCCGCAGATATCGTGGTACCTGATCCACTTTGTCACACCGAGCATCGGAACGTTCATCGTCCTCTGCGCACTCCTCGGTCTGTACACGTTGGAGTCCACCATGAGCGCGTTCGTCGAAGTGGGACGCGTCATCCTGGCCGCCGCGCTCTGGGTGGTGCTCGTGATCGCGTGGTACTTCCTGGTTCGTAAACAGCTCTTCTTCTCCCGTGCGATGCTCCTGTACGGGACGGGGTTCACCGTGCTCTTCGTCATCCTCGGGCGCAGCGCGCTCACGCTCCTGCAGCGATCGATGCTCCGCGCGGGGATAGGCCGGCGCATTGTCGTGTCGCTCGGCGCACAGGGGCTCACCGACGCCACGCTTGATACGCTCCAGCACGACAATCACTACACATATTTAGGACATCTCGCCGATTTTGAGGGGCTCAAGCGCATGATGCATCACCCCCCCTTCGCCGCCAAGGCTTCGGGGGGCAGGCATCAGGAGATTGATCTGGTGTTGCAGACCGACCCCAATCCCGCGAGTACCACCACCGTCGCACTCATCAACTACTGCCGCAGCCATCAGGTGGGCTACGCGTTCCTGCCGCCGGTCCTTGCCGACGTTCCGCATCAATTGCGCGTGGAGCGCCTGGGGCTGCTGCCCATGATCCGCTTTCAGCCCACACCGCTCGACGGGTGGGGGAGAGTGCTCAAGAGAGTCTTCGATATCATCATCAGCGCTGTTTTGATCGTCCTCCTGTCGCCCTTTTTCGCCCTCGTCGCCCTCCTGGTCCTCCTCGACGGCGGTTGGCCGGTTCTCTACGTGTCCACGCGCGTTGGTGAGAGCGGACGCAAACGCATTTCCATCCTCAAATTCCGGTCCATGGTCAAGGATGCCGACAGCCACAAAGGTGATCTGCTCGCGCTCAATCATCGCCGCGACGGGCCGCTCTTCAAGATCCACAACGATCCGCGCGTCACACGCACCGGGCGCTTCCTCCGTCGCTGGTCATTCGATGAACTCCCGCAACTCTGGAACGTCCTCGTCGGTAATCTTTCTCTCGTCGGCCCCCGCCCTCACCTTCCCGACGAAGTCGACCGCTATTCACTGGAACAGCGCCGCGTGTTCGCCGTCAAACCCGGCGTCACGGGACTCGCGCAGATTTCCGGCCGGTCGGATCTCAGTTTTGAAGACGAAGTTCGGTTGGATCTGCAGTACATCGAAGAATGGTCGATTCTCCTCGATCTCTGGATTTTGTGGAGGACAATGTTCACGGTGTTTTCGAGGAAGGGGGCGGATTGATTTTTATGGTTAAAACAACGTCGGCTGATCTTTCGCCTTCGCCTTCCGCGGTTTTTTCAGTTTTGGCTGCGGAGATGAATTGGAAATTGGTGTGGTCTTGAAAGGCGGCGGATCCTCGCGCCTCGGAAGAGGCGCGCTGGTTTCTTCGGTCTTGATAGCGCCGGTGCCAGAAGAAAACTGTTCCAGATACTCCCGCACCGTCTTCCCATACGCTTTCGTGCTGATCCGATCATCCAGCACACGGACATCTCCATCAACTGTTTTGATGCGCGCGTAGGTTCTCAACAATCGGAACAAGCGGTGCAGCGTCCTGGGCAGGGCGTAATCGCTGAAGGCGTTGCCGTAGAATTGGGAGCGGCGGCTGAGGACCGTGTGGTGGGGATGATCGAAGGGCAGCGTTTTGAGAATCAGATGATGAACGGTCCCCTCCGGCAGATCGACGCCTTCAAACATCCATGGAGTGATGAGCCAGACCGCCGGAGCGGAAGCGGCCAGAAATTCCGCGGTCATCCGCCCCATGCCGCCGCTCATACCCTGGCAGATCATCGTGACGCCTTTCGTCTCAAGAGATTCGGCATACTTCACATAGAGATCTTCAATCGCGCCTTTGCCGGGCAATAGCATCACGGTTTTTCCAGCCGGAGGATTGGTCAGGAGTTCCTCGAGGTTCGGGTGGGCTTCGAAGGAGATGGGGAACGAGTGGGTAGTGGGTAGTGGGTAGTGGGTAGTGTCCTGACTAACCACTAATTTCTTACCACTGGCCGGTGGCAAGATTTCAGGAAGAAAATCAGCAGACCCACTTGGGATCAACAATGTCGTCGGGAAGCACTTGAAGAGATGCTCACTGAGCAGAAGCCCGATCCTCTCCGGCACCGATTGCAGCACCTGGCTGCCGTTTGGCTTCTGCTCGATCCATGCGATGCGGTGGGGGAGATTTTCGAGTTGGAGGATGTGGTGCAGATTTTCGAGGTGGTTGAGGACCTGCTGTGGCCATTGTTGCGATGCAATCACTTCGTCGAGAAGATTGCGGAGCCCTTTGGTCTCCTGTGACTGCAGATCAGAGTGCGCCAGATAACGGATATCCTGGAATTGGCGGATTTTTTCGACCCAGAGTGCGAGCGTATCGGTGAATCGTGTCAGGAGTGGATTACCCTGCGACGATGCCCGGATATCATCCATCGCGCAGTACCAGCCAAATGCTTTGGTCGAGGTATCTTCCAGCATCGAGGCGTCATCAATGATCACATGGGTTCGCAGGTCGGATCGCAGGTCGAAGACCTGCGCTGGGGCGCCGGGATGCGCCGGTTTCTGCAGGAATTCGAGCAACTCCTGGTGATCGAGCAGCACGACGTTCGGCAGATCGTTGAATTGATCGAGATACGCTTTGGACAGAGCCGTGCAGCTCAGCTTGCCGTTCCACACCGCCTCTTCCCCCCCATGGCATGGGAATTCATCGCGGCGGGCGGGTTCATACCATGCGAGTTTGAGCGCGAGCGTCGCTTCGTCGGCGGTGTATTCCTTCTGCTCTGAGAATCTCCGCACGGCGTCGACATCGATGAGCGCATGCGGGGGGTGGAGGACACGAATCCTCTTCATCAACGCATCGGGTAACCTCCGAAGTATCGGGCGCAGACTCTTCACCGCAATCCAATGACGAACGGACGAGTCGTTCAGCGCCCCTTCGATGATCGACTGTAGATGTACTGGATCCAGTGGTTCATCCAACAAATCAGGTTTTCCTTTTGCCGGTACGTTCATGGTCATCAGATCACGTGAACCGGAGGGGGGGGTGGGATTTTCGTCCCAATGAAGCCATTTCGGTTCTTTTTTCGCAGTCGACGGGGGGAGTGCGTCAAACAGCATCTTGTAGCCCTTCGGGCCCCGCTCCATGATCACATCGGTAAGGCCTCGCAGTTCTTTGGGGAGTTCCAGCAGCCGCTCCCAGCATTTGCCGAGAAGCTCAAGCGTCGCGCGCACATCACCGAGCGCGCGGTGCGGAGGATCGTGGTTCAACTTCAACACGGTGCTCAGGTACCCAAGGGAGTAGCTCTCCAGTTCCGGGAACACGAGTGATGCGAGCATGGAAGTATCGACCCACGGGCGGTCGCTCAGATCGATACCTTCGCCCTTGAGCATCCCGATATCGAACGGAATATTCTGGCCGACGAGGAGCGCATCATCCGGGAGATGCGAAAGAATATTGTCGCGGTGGTCGGCGAGCACCGGCTTGCTCTGCAGGTCGGCCGTCTTGATCCGCGTGAGCACCTGCACCACCGGTGGCACATCGGCGTGATGGAAGAGCTGATCGTATTCTTTTTTCAGCTTCCCGTCCCGCACCTCTGCACTCGCAAATTCGATCACCCGGTGCGTCTTCGGCACGAAGCCGGTCGTCTCCGTATCGAGGATGACGAGGGGGAGGGAGGGGAGCTTCATGAGAGGAGAATAGGGTCCCGCCTTCGTCCGCCCAAGGCGGACTTCGGCGGGCAGGTAGGGTTAGGAGCAGGGTTGGGGTGAGGGCAAAGAAGAGCTTGCATTTTTTTTAAAATTTACAATAATATTGTTCAATGTCCTTTGCTCCAGAACATCCAGACGTGGTCATCGGCAGCATGCATGTCGATCGTCTCTACGATGACGGCAGCCTTTGGAGAGAGCACATGGCATATACGGAGCAAGTGAATCAATGGATGCAGGCGCAGGGAAATATTTCAGTTGAACCTGCAGATTCTCAACAATCACTTTTACATGCTGTCGACACCGGTCGTTGCGGCAGTTGCGCCTGCGGACCCGTCATCGCCGGTTCCTGCTGAGCCTCCTTCACCACCACCTGCGGCGCCTTCGGCACCGTCCGCAGGCACCCCTTCGGCAAGCTCAGGGGTCTGCGCTTCAGGCATAGGTTCGCCTCTCAATTCCGCCAGCTTCGCCTTGAAGGCGGGGAGCTCCCCGTAGTTGTACATGTCGAGCTCGAAGCCGGAGAGCTGGGTCGCAAGACGGATGTTCTGGCCTTTTTTGCCAATCGCCATAGGGCGCTGCGCTTCTTCCACGAAGACCGCGGCGCGCTTCTTCACCTTGCGGCCCTGGTCATCAATACGTTCCTCATTGTTCACGATGATCACGGCCGAGATCGCGGCCGGCTGCAACGCGAGCGAAATCAGTTTGATCGGGTCGTCGGACCACTCGATCATGTCCACTCTCTCCCCATTGATTTCCTCCATTACGGCCTGGATGCGAACGCCTTTTTGGCCAACGCATGCGCCGATCGGGTCGATGCGCGGATCATTGCTCTTGACCGCCACCTTGCTGCGGAAGCCGGCATCGCGCGCGATGGCTTTGATCTCCACGTCGCCGTTGCGGACTTCGGGGATTTCCAGCTCGAGCAATTTTTTGACGAGGTTCGGATGCGTGCGGGAAATCCGCAGCTGCGGACCTTTGCCCGTCAGTTCCACCGTATCGAGGTACACGCGGAGGCGCTTGCCCGTGTAGTAGTGCTCGCCGGGGATCTGCTCGCGCCACGGGAGGCTCACCGTCATGCCTTCGATTTCGAGTGTGACCCAGTTGGGGTCCACTTTGGTGACCGTCGCCGTCAGCAGTTCTTCCTCACGGTCCTTGAACATCTCGTACAAACTCTGCTTCTCGGCCTCCTGCAGTTTCTGCAGGATCACCTGTTTGGCGGCCTGCGTCGCGATGCGGCCGTACTCCAGCGGCGTCACGTCGATGGCGATCTCGTCACCCACTTCGGTGTCGGGTTTGATCTTGCGTGCATCCTTGAGATTAATTTCGAAGTTGTCGTTCTCAACGCTCTCCACGACTTCCTTCACAAGCAGAATCGACGGCATGTCGCGGCCCTCTTCCAGCTCGACACGGATCTCCTGTTCTTTGTTGCCGTAATCTTTGCGGTACGCGGTCGCGATGGCCTGTTTGACGGCCTCGATCACCTGGTCGGGTTTGACGTTCTTTTCGGAACA
>CAYJTW010000011.1:0-20944 GCA_964373225.1 uncultured Candidatus Peribacteria bacterium | reverse complement strand
ATGCGCCATACACGACGATCATCCGCCGGTGCAGCGAGCGGCGCTTGTGGGTTTCGGAGGATGTACGGTGTGGATTAAATGCCATAGTTTGTGCTATAATACACGGAATGCCCCCACTCGACTTCACCAAGCTCGACGGAGAACACCTGCTGACCACTCTCCAGGAGGAAGCCGCGCGCGAGCGCGTCTCCGATCTTCATCTCTCGCCGCAAAAGGACGGCGTGCGCCTCGAGTGGCGGCTCCATGGAATTCTGCTGACGCTCGCGATGATCCCGCATCCCGTCTATGTCGATCTGCTGCGGCGCGTGAAGTTCCTGAGCAAACTCAAACTGAACATCACCAACATTCCGCAGGACGGGCAATACACGTTCGCGTCGCAGAATCGGATGATCAACGTCCGCGTGGCCACCCTCCCGTCGCGGTTCGGGGAAGCGATCACGCTCCGTCTCCTTGATCCCGAGCACGGCATCCGGCCGCTGCAGGAAATCGGTTTTCCGGAATCGATCGTCAAGACGCTCAAGGAACTGGTGGAGGTCCCAAACGGCCTCGTCCTCGTTACCGGCCCGACGGGATCGGGGAAAACGACGACACTTTACGCGCTGCTCTCGACGATCATCGGCAAGGAACGCAACATCATCACGCTCGAAGATCCCGTGGAGTACGAGCTGCCCGGGATCGTCCAGAGCCAGATCGACCCCGATCACGAGTATACGTTTGCCACGGGACTCCGCAGCATCCTCCGCCACGACCCCGACGTGATCCTCGTCGGCGAAATCCGCGATCTCGAAACCGCGCAGACGGCGGTGAACGCGGCGCTCACCGGCCACCTCGTGCTCTCCACGCTCCACACCAATTCCGCTGTGGAGGCGATTGGCCGCTTCCTCTCGATGGGCGTGAGCCCCTACACATTTGCACCGGCGCTCCGGGCGGTCCTTGCCCAACGGCTCGTGCGCACCCTGACCCCCGAATGCAAATCGGGCGCCGCGTCATGCGACCCCGGCGCGCACAGCACCTACGGAGGCCAGATGGCTCTCCCCGAACTCCTGATGGTCTCGCCGGCGATTGGGCAGCTGATGTTGAATCTCTCCGATGCCTCCGTCATCGAGGCACAGGCCAGGAAGGAGGGCTTCAAGACAATGAAGGAATGGGGGAGTGATGCTGTGAAGAACAGGCAGACGACAATAGAGGAAGTTGCACGGGTAACAGGATGACGTAGTATGATGTACTCCCATGTACCTCCGTCCCCGGCACCGGCGCGGCGCGTATCCGCTCGCGGCAGAACATTCACTCCCGCAGTGGCTGCGGCTCCTGCTCGTTCTCGGAGCGTTGTTCTTCGTTGCCTACCTCCTCTGGACCCTGTTCCTGCGACTGCTCGGCGTGACGTTTTCCACGGAACGCGCGGGAGCGTTTTTGGCGGTGGAAGAGCGGGGCACGGTGAGCATCTCGATTGATGGCAAACAGCAGCGTGCCGGAAACGGCATGATGGTGTTTCCCGGCGAGAACGTCAGTACGGGGCCCAATGCCCACGCCTCGCTGCAGTTTTTTGACGGATCCCGCGTGCGGCTGGATGCCGGCACGGCACTCGCCATTACCGAAAGCGGGCGGGGCAGCCGCAGTTCCCGTATCACCCTCGATCTGCAGCAGGGGAGACTCTGGATCGCCACGGCAGGACCCAGGAGCTATACCGGGAGCGTCGCGTGGACGATCACATCACCCACACTGGATTTTTCCGTTTCCGCAGGCACCGAAGCCGAACTCTCACCGACATCGGTGACGGTCTTTGGCAGCGACAGCGACGGTATCAGCGTGACACTCTCCGGCCATGATCCCTTTGTGATCAGCGAAGGCCAGCAGTGGCTGCTGCCGGCAAACGCGCAGGTGACCGACGTCTATGACTATCGGTCGCCGCTTGATCCGCTCGCGGCGCGGTCTGCCTTCGTCAACGACAGCCGCGCGCTGCTCCTCGCCGCACGACCGGGAACGACACGATCCACATCATCGCCAGCGGCGGGAGAGAACGGGGAGGTCCTGACGATCACTGCGCCGGAGAACCGCGCCACGCTCACCACCCCGACCATCATGGTCCGCGGCACGGTCGGCCCGGGCGTCACCCGCATCATGGTCAACGGTTACCCCGCTCTGCTCGATAGGGTCAAACGAACGTTCGCGCAGGAAGTGGCGCCCCCGGACGGGCAGAGCGACTTCGCAATCACTGTCCAGGCGCTCGATGACGGCCGCATCGTGCTGGCCGAAGCGCTCCGCACGGTCAAACGCGCGCCGCCCGCGCCGCCCGCTGCCCCCACGATCACGGCTCCCGCGCGCGCGGGGGATACCTACCGCACACACGCGGAGGAATTGATTTTTCGTGGGGGGGCGCCCGCGGGGACGCAGGGGGTGATGGTCAACGATTACAAGCTGCAGCTCTTCGAACCTGCAAAAGGGGAGTGGAGCTATGTGGCGAGTCTTCGACTGCGCAACATGGTCACGGGCACCAATACCTACGACGTCTACGCACTCGATGCCGCCGGCAAAAAGAGTCCCGCCGCGCGCCTGACGATCATCCAGGGGGGAGACGGGCCCGACGGCGTCGTGAGCACGGGATCCTCCGGCGCGGCTCCTGCGGCAACGGGAAATCTCCCGGAGAACGCTCCGCTGCTGCCCGGCTCTCTGAAAATCGAACTTCCGACGCCGGGCACGACGCACACCGAAACCGGCACGGGCTTCCTGCTTATCGGGGCCACATCGCCGCAGACTTCCACGATTTCCGTCAACGACTACACGCTGCAGCTCTACCGCCCGGGCAAGACCGTCTGGAATTACATCGTCGATGTGGCGCTCAACAATCTCCGCAAAGGCAAGAACGTCTACAAGATCGTCACGCGGAACAAGGCGGGGGAGATTTTGGATACGCTGACGTATACGGTGCAGTACGAGCCGAAGTAACGAGTTTGGATTTTTGGTTGAGTTTTGGACCTTTCGATTTTGTCATCTTTATTTGCGAAGGCAAAAAGACAATGAACAAAATCCAACCAAAGTTCAAAACTTGCTCAATATTCCAGCAGCATCAACAGCTCTCTGAAAGCTGGACGGTGGGGGCGCGATCACTGCATGCTCCTTCTGATCCTTCGGCGACGTGAACGCCAACTTCCACGCATGCAAACAGATGCTGCGAATATCCAACTCCTGCGTCAGCCGCTCGCTCAGCGCATTCACGTAGGCACTGTCTCCGAGGACCGGATGGCCGATGGAATGGAGATGAACGCGGATTTGATGAGTCCGACCGGTATGGAGATCGCATTCCAAAAGCGCCACACCACCCGTCCCCGTCCCCGAGCCCGTTCCCGATAGAACCCGATACGTCGTCTGCGCTTCGCGGCTGGTGAACGAGGCATTCACCGACATC
This sequence comes from uncultured Candidatus Peribacteria bacterium, assembly GCA_964373225.1. Classification (GTDB taxonomy): domain Bacteria; phylum Patescibacteriota; class Gracilibacteria; order Peribacterales; family Peribacteraceae; genus JABFSS01. The sequence continues at coordinate 17,541 of CAYJTW010000011.1, read as the reverse complement.
TTCGTGCGGTTCCCCACGCTGCGCCCGATCGGCGCATCAATCGTCGCCTCCGGCGCATCTGGAATTCCGGCGACGAGCGCGAGGTACGTTTTTTGAACCGTCCGGGTCTCAAATTGCTGCTGGAGCAGCAGATGCGCGGCCGGAGTTTTCGCAACGAGCAAACACCCTGTCGTATCTTTATCAAGGCGGTGGACCAGGACGGACTCTCCGGAGAAGGGGAGCCCCTTTTTCTTGTACAGATACGCGATGCCGTGCAGGAGCGTTTTTTCATCGGCCATCATTCCCGCGCCCGGATGCACGGCGAGACCCGCGGGTTTGTTGATCACGAAGCACGCATCATCCTCATACAGAATTTCCAGATGAAGATCTGCAGGCTGAATATCCCCGGATTCTCTTTTGCTGTCCTCTGCATCCTGAAGACTGACTTTATCCCCCTCCTGCACCCGGTAGGCCGCTTTCGTGACGACCTCATCATTGACGCTCACGAGACCCTCCTCAATCGCCGTCTGCGCCTTGGCGCGGCTCAGCATCCTGCCGTCACTGCCAAGGAACGCATCAAGCCGGTCAGGAAGAGCGACGATCCAGGAGGGCACATTGTTATCGTACGCCGTTTGCGTGCCATCCGCTTGTCGTCGCTCGCCCGCAATCGTAGACTCCTCGTTCGGCAGAACTTTATTTTTCTTTCATGTTCTGCCGGGCACCCCAGAGTCGCAAGGCTCTGGGGTTGTATCGAAAATCCTGTACACTGACACTCAATGACCTCCCAAGACCTCCTCACCCGCGCCGTCGCAGACGTGGTTCCGCGCGCGCTTGCCGAAGAGAAGCTCACATCCGGCAAACCGATGCGCGTCTACCTCGGCATTGATCCGACGGGGGCCAGACTGCACCTGGGGCATTCCGTACCGCTGCGCAAACTCAAAGCCTTCTGCGATGCCGGACATCACGTGATTTTCCTGATTGGTGGATTCACGGCGATGATCGGTGATCCAACAGGACAGGATAAAATGCGCGAGCCTTTGACGGAAGAGGAAGTCGAAAAGAATTTTGCGACATACAAGGAGCAAGCAGGGAAAATTCTTGATTTTGCGAAGATTGAAATTCGCAACAACCGCGAATGGCTTGAACCCCTCACCCCTCCGGATTTCCTGCGGATTTCCAGCCATTTCACCGTTCAGCAAATGTTGCAACGCGATATGTTCAAAGACCGCATGAGCTGGAAGGCAATGTGCGTGTACTGCAAACACCAATTCAACTCTCCGATCCAATTCCCTTCGGAGGATGAATTTGCGGAGGCATTCCTCGAAGGAAATTCCGCGCGTTGTCCAAACTGTAAGAAGAAGACTCCCATCCTTAAGGAGAACATCACACCCCCGGAAAATCCTCCGAACGCGACCGAGATGATGTATCCGCTCATGCAGGCATACGATTCCGTCATGCTCGATGTTGACTGCGAAATCGGCGGCAATGACCAGCTCTTCAACATGCTCTGCGGCCGCAAATTGCAAAAGCGATACAAGAAGCGCGAGAAGTTCGTCCTGACCACCAAATTGATCGAAGGGACGGATGGCCGAAAAATGAGCAAGACCTACGATAATTGCATCTGGCTGGAAGACTCGGCAAAAGACATGTACGCCAAGCTTTTGATGGTCAAAGACGAATTGATCTTGTCGTACTTTGAGTGCGTCACAGAGATGCCGATCGCAGAGATCAAAGAGATCGAGAAATCACTCAAGGCAAAATCGAATCCCAAAGACGCCAAAATGCGCCTCGCGCGCGAAGTCGTCACGCTCTACCACGGCGCTGCAGCGGCGAAACACGAAGAAGAACAGTTCACAAAAGTCTTCAGCCACCACGGGATGCCCGAAGACATCAAAGAAGTGAAAGCGGAGAAGGGGAGTGGATTGGTGGATTTGATGGTGAAGGAGAAATTAGTGAGCTCAAAGAACGAAGCGAAGAGGCTGATTGGACAAGGCGGAGTGCATGTGAATGACAAGAAAGTGACATCAATTGAGGCGAAGGTCAAGGGGGGAGTGCTGAAGGTGGGGAAGAGGAAATTCATAAAGATTTTGCTCTAGCACAAGGCAAAAGACCCGCTTAGAATACGTATTCTATGGTCCCCAAAAAGCCCGCCCCCACCACGCTCATCACCTACCTCTGCACCCGCTGCAGTTGGGACTTCAGCCGGACGGAGAAGGACAAACCCAAGTGCACGCTCTGCGAGAAGAGTGACCGCCTGACCGAAATCAAGCGCGAGCCGATCACGCCGCAGGCGATTGAGGAGGGGATGATGCGATCGATGGACCGGCTGATGACGGGGCTGCAGGGCGCGTACGACACGCACCAGAATCAAACCCAGCGTGCGTCTTCGACCCGCGATCAGAAAAAGAACGACGAAGAAGAAATCCTCCTGCTTGAGACGATGGTGAAGGCGAAGAATCTGCAAACGCATGTGGAGAAGGCGTTCGGGAGGACAGTGAAGAAGAAGCCCCACCTTCGCCGAGGCTTCGGTGGGCAGGCGCGGATTCACGGAATATCCATGCCCCTCTGAACCATTAAATTTCTTCAGAGACGGTCCAGAACTTCCGCAACCGTGGATTCCACGTTACTCACCTTTCCTGCAAGAGTTGCGAGACTTGTTGTAGGCCGATCACATGGCGGTATCTGAAATTCCATAAGTTTTCTTCCCCAGGCGCCGGCCAGATTCGCGCCTTCCTCGTATTTTCCCTCAAGTACGAGCTGAAAAATCAATTGCTGCAGCATGGGATTCCACTCTATTTCCTCGGTAGGACTTTTAATGCGGGATGGTTGCAGTTTTTCTAAGATGCTTTTCAGCGGACCTTCTTCATTCCTCTTCCACTCAAATAATCCTTCAACGCCGTTCCGTTTTGCCACGTCGATGGCCTGTTCTCGCATGTTGTCAGAATCTGGAATTTCCACCCAGTACTCCGTGAGGGCGTCGAGAACCTGTTGACGCTGGTCATCTGTCAGGAGAAGTTCTCGCGGTGGAGGATCCACAGCATCCCAAACCAATCTGCGAAGTTTGAGACGAAGATCGACTGCATGGTGCACTATCTTCACGTTGCGGGAATATGTCGTCAGCTCAGGCATTCCTGAGACGAGGGCTCCAAAATCCCTCTCCAACAACCATTTCATCAGATTCGTATCAGCCTTCGTGTGCAAATCCAATGCGCGAATATCATATCCATTCAGTGTCGTAGCGCGAGTCTGTGATGCCGTGTAGAGAGGATGGTGTGGGTGTTCGACAACGACAAACCCTCTTGTCTGCGACCACTCCAAATCCCGTTTTAGGAGTCTGGCTATCTCCTCTTCGTTTATTCCATCGGTAAACGCGAATTTTGAATGGAGAAGAATGGAATAGACGAAATGGCGGATGAGCGGGCGCCTGAGGCTGAGTTCCGTACCGATATTGGGATTGAACTCTTTTCCCAATCCCATCACATCCCGAACGCGTTGATGAACATATTGGCAGAAATCTTGGAGACTCAGTCCGTTCGCTGCCGGGGGCTGAAGGTACCAGGAAAGACGAGGAGCAAGGACGCGCAGCAATTGTTCTTGCGTTCGAGGAAGCTGCGGCTCTTTCCAAGATTCCTGCGTAAGAATGCCCATAGGGAAGCGAGAATATCCACAAAACGGTAAATGTCCAATGTTCGCACTCAGCCCAAAAAATCCCCCTCAGCCCACCGCGGCGTCGTTCGCTCTTCTCTTCAACGCTTCTTTCCGTGAAACTTTCTATGGACTTCTTTCAGTTGGGGATTGGTGACATGCGTATAGATCTGCGTGGTTCCGAGATCCTTATGGCCGAGCATTTCCTGCACAGACCGCAGATCAGCGCCGTTCTGGAGCAGATTCGTCGCAAAGGAGTGTCGGAGAGTATGCGGTGACGGATCGCTGACGACACCCGCCTCCCGCGCGTATTTTTTTACCATTTTGTAGATGCCATTGGCAGAAATCCTAAACTCGTCGCCCGGCGGCATCGCGGTCGATGCTTTTTGGTGATTGCGAATGAACAGGGGACCGAGGTGATCGAGACGACAGTCCATGTACTCCCGCAGGGCATCCGCCGCCCTATCGCTCACGAAGACCACCCGGATCTTCCCCCGTTTTCCGCGCACGGAGATCTCCCGCGTGCCGTAGTTTAGATCTTTGCGGTTGAGTCCCCGCAGCTCCGCGAGACGCAGGCCGGTGGAGAAGAAGAGATGCAGGATTGCCGCGTCGCGCTTCCCCTCCTTTGTGGAGGTATTCGGCGCCGTCAGCAGGCGCTCGAGTTCGTCGGCGAACATCACCTTCACCTTCCGGGACTCTTCCTTGAGGCGCGTGACTCTATCCGGCGGGTAGACGTCCATTTCTTCCTCTCTGATCAAATACTTGAGGAATGCCCGCAGGATCGTCAGGTGGTGGTTTTTCGACCGTACGGTGAGTTCTTTGCCGCTCCTGGCCCGAAACGAGTGCAGCGCGGACTTGTAGATCCGGATGGAGCTTTTCTCGAAGCGACGCGGATCGTCGACGTCAGAGAGTTTGGAAAGCAGACTCAAACTTTCACGATACGCTTTGATCGTGAGTGGGGATTTGTTTTCCTCCGCCTTGAGGAAGGTAAGATAACGTTCGATTGCCTTGGCCAGCAGAGAAGAGGAGGGGTTTTCCACAGTTGTTACCAGTCAAGATAATGCATTTTATCTTGATAATGAAGAGAGCACAAGCAAATCGATGCCCATGGCTTCCCGTAGCAGATTTCTCAGGGTAAAGAGCTTCGACGGGATGGCGCCTGCAGGGTAGGTTGTCAGCGATATTCCCTGCAGATGCGCCTGCAATGCGATCCGCGCCAGATGGTATCCGTCACTGATGGCGACAATCGACGTGCACCCCGATGTCAAGGGACGGGTGTACAGCAGATTCTCCCACGTGCTCCGTGAACGATCTTCCACCGTAACGTCTCCGCGCGGAATTCCCAGTGACTGCGCGAATTCGCCCATCACCTGTCCCTCGCTCACTCGGTTCCCCTCCCCTTTCCCCCCGGTGAGGAAGAGTTTTTTGAGATTCCCCTCCCGGTAGAGCGTTGCGGCCGCCGAGACCCGCCGACGGATTCCCGGCCCGGCAACCGCATTGATCACCTTCCCCTCCGCATTATAGACCGGCCAGACAGCGGTACCGAAGACGATACCACACTCGGCGGGGAGCTTCGCGTTGCCATCCATCCGGTCATAGACGTAATAGATGGTGCAGGCGTAGAAAAGGACGATGGGAAGAGCACTCAAAGAGAGAATGCGCAAAAAGCGAAGTGTCTGTCGCATACGCTGATTATAGCGAAGATCTCCATCAGTTCAGATATCAACTCAGATTCGACGAGTCATACTCTCCGCAGTGATCGCAGACGGAAAGACCTCCCATTCCAAGTCTGCCCTTCGGCAGTCTGTTGCGTCCGACGAAATGCGTTTTGCCCTTTTTGCAACTCATGCATTGTTTTATTCTGTGCGTTATATCGGCGAGAGAGACAGCCTCTGTGTTCTCTACCAGAGCTTGTAGTGCAGGGTGTTGCTCGAGAATATTCGCTATCGCACGTCGCGCCTCTTCTATTGTCTCAAACTGATCCTCGGTGCTGGGTAAATAATTGACGTCTGCCGTTGCCTTGGTTTTCTCGGATCCCATACGCAACTATACTATACCACCTATTCATACCAAATTGCGATCAAAATGACAGGAATAGCGGCGTAGCGTGTAGGCAGTTTGAGCCAATCTTTACCTCCAATTCCTAACGATTTGAATGCGAAGCCGTATCACTGCGGACGAATGGTGATGTTGCTGGGGATCTCCGGCAATGCCGAACTCCACGGCGGCCACAGACGGATCTCGACGCGTTCGACTTCGGGGAAATTGCGCAAAATCCGCTGCGCGTCATTGACCGGGAGCCCCGCGATCGCATCGCGCACCTTGCGCCCGAACTTCGCGCCCGTCGGCGTGAGCGGATCAATGACGAACTGCTCGGTGCCCGCGACATCGGCCGTGATCTTGAGCCAGTCCCCCGTGAAGAGATACTTGTCGGATTCGTCGTCGCCGTACTCGATGATGATCACTTTGTCAGGATCGATGTGGACGGATTCGGGGACCAGACGCCTGCCCTCGCCCGTATGCGCCTGGAGCTCGCTGCTGTAGGTTTCCTGGAGGCCCTGTAGATTGTAGGCGGGAACGGTGTACACAAGTTCCCCTTCAATGGGCACCGACAGCACGGGCTGACCGAGAAACTCCGTCGGCAAAACGAAACCGCTGTAGGTTGTCGAAATCACGTCATCTTTGGCGAGCAGCTCCAGCCTCGTTTTTGGATCCGCGCTCCTGAGCTGCCGCTCCTCCTCAATCAGCTGTTTTGCCGAGACAAGCAGCTCCTGCTGCAGGCGCTTGCGACCCGCGTCGATATCTTTCTGCTGCAGGACCGTGCGCTCTGCGGTCTCCCCTCCCGTCGCGGCCTTCTCGTTCTGCGCATAGACCAGCGTGCGCTCGGGTACCGGGAGGCCCGGGAACTCCCACTGCAGGCCCGCGGGTACGTTTCCGCGTCTGCCGATGATCTTCCCGTAGAGATCCACGTGATCGGCGACGGAGGGCACCGTCACCCTGCCTCCGGGAGCAACGATCACCGGTGCACCGAGCTTGAAGATCATGCCCGCCTGGTTGAGGAGCCGCGTCCCCGCCCTGAGCGAATACGTTTCGGCAGATTTGTTGACGACCGTCATCTCGACCTTCGCGTCTTTCCCCGTGAACTCGGGACTGATGTCATCGAACGTGATGGATTTGCGGACACGAACCGTCAACTTCTCGAGCGGCTGCACCCGCACGTTCTCAGAAAGCTGCAATGTTGCGCCCGTCGCGACGAGCGTGACATTGATGGTCTGTGTCACGAGATCCGACCGCGGCCAGATCCGGACATCGGCGGAGGGCAGCAGGCGGAAGATGACGAACACGAAGAGGCCGGCACTCAGCAGGACCAACACCCAGATACGGACTTTCGGCACCGACAGCAGACCAACGGTCTGCAGACGCGACCGCCACTGCTGGCGCCAGAGGCTCGGCGAGAAGAACCGCAGCGCTTCGGCCACGTGGGGATGACCGGCGAGCAGCGAGCGCAGTTTGCGCGTCCGGTCGATCACCCGGATGCCGTGTTTGCGTGCCCGCGCGACGACAACCGGTTCTTTGCTGGCCAGCCGCAGCCTGTAGCGGATCTTCGCCAGTTCTTCGAGGAACGGCCCACGAACGTCTTCCTGCAGGAGATGCGTATTGTCCGCGCTCGACAGCACGACGACCGCTTCGCCGTCCGTTTCGCGGATGCGCCGCGCAAAGGCATTCCACGATTCCTCATCGGAACGCCAGAGAACGGTAATTTTTGGATCGGGCATGAGCGGGGAATAGCATAGCCTACCGCCGCAACGCCTCAATCGCCGGCAACTTCTTCCCGCCGATGAATTCGAGCATTGCTCCTCCGCCGGTACTGACAAAACTGTACGCGTCGAGCGGATGCTTGTACCGGACGTGAAAGTCGATCGTGTCGCCGCCACCGATCACCGAATAAGCTCCTTTCACAGTGGCCTCCGCGACCGCCTCGGCAATCCGCTTGCTGGCATGCGAGAAGCGGTTGATCTCGTAGAGTCCCAGCGGTCCGTTCCAGACGATCGTCTTGGCCTTCGCGATCTCTTCTTTATATCGCTCAATGGTGACCTTTCCGATATCGAAGATACTCATATCGCCCTCGATGTCCTCGACGGGAAGGCAGAGCTTCTCGGCGCCGTCTTTGGGCTCGGTGGCGACGATCACATCCCGCGGCACATGGATCATCGCGCGGCCCTTCTTCTCCGATTCCAGCATGATTTCCTGCGCCTTCTCCACGTGTTCTTCTTCATACTTTGATTTGCCGACGTCAAATCCCCGCGCGGCGATGAAGGTATTGGCGATGCAGCCGCCGAGGAGGATATGGTCGCCCTTGGTGAGGAAGTGCTGGATGATCGGCACTTTCGTTTCCATTTTCGCGCCACTGACGATCAGGACGAGCGGTTTTTTGGGACTGGTGACGACGGGAGTGAGCGAGTCGATCTCCTTCTGGAGCTGGAGGCCGGCGTAGGACGGCAAAAGTTTCGCGAGCGCCACCATGCTTGCGTGGTTGCGGTGACAGTTCGTGAACGCGTCATTGACGTACACATCGCCAAGTTTTGCCAGATCCTTCGCGAGCTCCGGATCATTGTTCTCTTCGCCCGGTTCATACCGCAAGTTTTCGAGGAAGAGCACCTGCCCGGGCTTGAGCGCTTTCGCGGCAGCCTCAGCGACTGGCCCTCTGCACGACTCCGCGAAGAGGACTTTTGTGCCGAGCAGCTTCTCCAGCACCGGCACGATCGGCTTCTGGCTGAACTCGGGGAGCGGCTTTCCCTTGGGCCGTCCCTGGTGGCTGAGGATAATCAGCGACGCGCCGGCCTTCAGGATATGGCGCATCGTGGGCAGGAGCGCCTCGATGCGCTCCGTGTCCATCACTGTTCCATTTTCGATGCTGAGGTCGAAGCCTGCACGCAGGAGAACGCGCTTGCCTTTGAGTGATGCTTCTGTAAGTGAATGAATCTTCTTGGCAGCCATGATGCAACTATAAAGCATGAAGCATGACCGACACAAAACTTGTATCATTGATACCGTGTCCACTCCCCTGCTGACCATTCCCCTGCTGACCATTCCCCTGCTGGCCTTCGCGGTCTCGGTGATCCTCCATGCCACCGCGCTGCAGCTGTTTCCGCGCGTCGGTCTGGTGGATTTTCCGCTGCGCTACGGCCTCTCCCGCAGGCCGATCCCCTACCCCACCGGAGTCCTCGCGGTCGTGATCTTCGTCATATTCTTCACCGCACGTTCTGCGTTCACCACGGAGAACATGTCCCTCATCGCGGGGATCATGATTCTCGCCGGATCGAGCTTCGTCGATGACCGCACTCCCCTCTCACCGGTGCTGCGTTTCGCCGTCCAGGCATTCGTCGCCGTTCTCCTCGTCTCCGGCGGCATCCGTATCGATGCGGTGACCAATCCCCTGCCGGGCGTGCTGAGTGACGCCGGCAGCATCACGTTGAACGCGGGGTGGCTGCTCTCCTTCAGCTCTGTCTTCACCGTCCTGTGGCTGCTCTTCACCATCAACGCCCTCAACTGGTTCGACGGCATTCCGGGCCAAGTCAGCATGCTCAGCGTCATCGCTTTTGTGACGATCGGCTTCCTGGCCGTGAGTGATCGTGTGAACCAGCCGGAACTCGCGCTGCTCGCGTTCATCCTTGCAGGGATCGCTCTTGGCGCCCTGCTGTTTGATTTCCCGCCGCCCAAACTCCTGATGGGCGACACGGGCGCGATGTTCTTCGGTCTCATGATCGGCGTCCTGACGATCTCCTCCGGCGGCAAAGTCGCGACGGCCTTCCTCGTCCTCGGCGTGCCGCTGATTGATGTGCTCTTCGTGATCATCCGGAGGCTGCGGCGCGGCCAGGTGCCGTGGAGAGGCAACGCGACCGACCAGCACCTGCATCACCGGCTGCTCGCCAAAGGCTGGTCACCGCGACAAGTGATCTTCCTGACGGCCACCATCGGGGCCGCCTTCGGCATCACCGCGCTGTTCCTCAGTACCGGGGGGAAGGTCATTGCGGGACTTCTCCTGTTTCTCGTGATGCTGGGACTCTCGTGGTATTCGGGGAAGAAATGATCACCGAATGTACTTCATCGGCTGGCTCAACCCCCCCGTCGGCTGCGCCTCCACCACCACGGTCTGTTCGCCGAGCGGGAGCATCTGCACCTGCACGGCGCCGTTACGGAAATCGGCGACCGCCACGGTCGAGGGCTTGAATTCGGCACGTCCAAACGCTGTACGCAAGTAGATGACGTCCTTCGATGTCGGTGCGGTCACCGTCCGGCCTTCGGCGTCGAGCAGCAGCAGCGTGACCTTCTCCCACCCCCGGTCTTTGGTAAACGATCCGTCGTGGCTGATGCGGATGGTCGCAATGGTTCCGACGGCGGGTTTCGTGGGAGACGCAGTCACAGGAATCGGAATGACGGGCACGTTCTCGGTATACGCGACGAGCGTCGTCTTCTGCGCCGCCAGCTTGATCAGCCGCGACTGCTTGCGCTCTTCGAGTGTGAGCGGACGCGCGCGGCTGGAGGAACCGGCCTGTGCGGATGATGCGCCAGAGGCGTCCGCGACCACCGGCCCTGCGTAGGTCTCATAGGCTTGCACGGTCAGCATCGGGTCGAGCGTGTACTGCACGGCGTTTTCGCGCTTGAGGCCGGCATTGATCGCCTGGGTGAAGTTCATCTTGGCCTCACGCTGGTCCGCGCCGCTAAAGGGCCAGTACGGGTGGAAGGGTGCCTTGGCAAATTCCATCTGGAAGTGCAGGTGGGGTGCGGAGGCTTTTCCCGTCATTCCGCTCAGGGCGATCTGATCGCCCTTCGTCACGACCATGTTTTCCTGCACGAGTGCGGCGCTGAGGTGGGCATAGACCGAGTAGATCGTGGATTTCTTTCCTCTCTCCTCCACGTCGGGGACGTTCGGATGCCGGATCAGCACGTAGTTACCGTAGCCGCCGGGATCGTTGCCCACCTTCTCGACGACGCCGTTGGCCACCGACTGAATCGGCGTGCCTTCGGGCAGCGAAATATCTTCACCCACATGGCTCCCCTTCCCCCGGCCGGTGTTGTACGTTCCGAGGTGCTCCACATAATAGTAGAGGCGCAGTCCTGGATTGCCCGCCGTGTCGTCTCCGTACCGCACATAGCGCGGCAGCGGGATGAGCAAGTCTTTGGGCACCTGGCGGAAGGTGTTTGTGCGGGCCGAGCCGCCGAGTTTCGCCCAGCGTTCATAATCGGGTACCCGTGCAACCGGCGGGGCCGTTCCCGTAAAGACGATCATCGAGTCGCTCCCCTCCCCCAGCACCGATTTCCAGAAGACATGCCAGCCGTTTTGGCCCACCATGTTGCCGGTGACGAACGCGAAGATCGAAAGCACGGCGATCCAGAACGTCGCGCGCTCGGAGAGGTACGCAAACGCATGGGGCTCTTTCCGGCGATAGACGGAACTCGATGTGAAGCCGAACGTGCGCTTCGATACAATCGTCATAGACAGATGCTGATGTACATGTCTATTATACAATTATTTGACTAAATTATCAATGAGTGACATATGTACAGTTGTGGCAAGAACTTGCTCAGAAATGCGATTTATAGGCATTTCTCTGCTTGCGACGCTGTACGACCTCCCCGTCACGATTGCCCTGACCGGAGAGCTCGGCGCCGGCAAGACCACGCTCCTCCAGGGATTGGCGTCAGGGCTCGGCATACCAGACGCGCTGACCAGTCCCACGTACGCACTCGAGCAGCGGTATGAGACGTCTCGCGGACCGTTCCTCCATCTGGATTTGTACCGCCTGACGGATGCCCAATCACGAGAGCTCTTGAGAAGCTCCGAGGATTTCACCGGTATCCGCGCGATTGAATGGTCCGATCGTGTATCGCTGGATCATCTGATCGCGTCCGGGCATGTCATTCATCTCGACATTGCCGAAGAGAAGACCGGAACCCGAATCATCCGGTGTGCGTTTCACGACGCTGCGCTTCCGTCAGATGATGACATCGCAGAATGGCGCCGTGACGTCCTTTTACCCGCGCACATCGCCGATCACTGCGAAGCCGTCGCCGCACTCTGCGGTCGATTTGCCGGGCATCTGATGCACTGCGGCAGGATCATCCGGCCGCAGGCCCTCATGCGGGCGGCCCGGCTTCATGATCTCTTCCGTTTCCTCGACTTTCGCCTGGGCGGGCACAGCGACGGAGACCGCCACCCGCACGAACACATGACTCTGTGGGAATCCCTGCGCCCGCGTTTCCCGGGCATGCATCATGAAGAAGCATGTGCTGCATTTCTGCGAGAGCACGGATTCCCCGTTGTCGCTTCCATTGTCTGCCCGCACGGACTGAGACACTCTCCTGCGACTCGCGAAACAATCGAGCAAAAATTACTCTACTACGCCGACAAGCGCGTGATGCTCGACAAGGTCGTGAGTCTGGAGGAGCGCTTCGCGGATTTCGCACAGCGCTACGGTAACGGCATCGTCAGCGAAGAACACAAACGCTGGTATGCGCAGGTGAAGGACGTGGAGAGGGAGCTGTTCCCGGGCGGTCCGCCGTTTTAGAGCCGCCACGGCACCAGTTGATTTTCGAGAATCCTCACGACGCCATCGACATCGAACACCTGAAACGATATCGCGAGGAGAAGCAGCGAAACAGCTGCGCCTGCGCCGCAGAACAGTTCGGATTTCTTCCACGCGCCCGATGCCTCGGGGGAGACGAAGAGGTGCTGTTTAAAGTTCGAAAAAATCCACATGCCATGCCAGAGGACTTCGACACGGGGCGCGAGAAGGATAATCCCGCGCAAAAACGACGCTTCCGCGCGCGCGAGGCCGCTCAGCGCGACGATCGAACTCCCGTGATGGAGGTAGACGGCGAGCGCCAATGCACCGCAGAGCAGGAAGAGATCGAGGAGACTTTCGCGCAGCGTCGAGAGCAACGTCCGGCGCCAGGACCGCCCGTGGACTTCGCGGTATTTGACGAAATCGAGCGCGGCATGCGCGACGATGAGCAGGGCAAATGCGCCGACGTTGAGCAGCGCGGCAATGAGCACCGTCACGGCCAGATACCCCGCATGGAATGCCGGAAGCGAGTCATGCGCGATGGCGAAGGATTTGAGACGTCGTTGGTGGATATGCATGTTATGCCCATTATAACACATTTAAATATTTTAGCAATTCCTGCTCTCCGTCCCGTACGCGGCTGCGGAGCTCATCAATACCCTCGGTTCTCTGGAGTGTTCTCAGTGCATCGAGCTTGTCCCCCGGTTGCTGCGCAATGATGTCACACGGGATCCCCAGAGCGAGCGCCGCGAGTGCGCCGTGGTACCGCGCCGTGACCACGCGTGAGCACCGCGAGAGTTGGGTCGAGAGTGCATGGAGTGACTGGACCAAATGAATCGCCGCTCTCGCGCCGATTGCTTCGTTCAACGACAGACAGAACGAGCGCTCGTCAGGAGAGTCCGGCTGCATCGAGATGATGATCACGGAAACTGATGGATCTTGTCCTACTGCGCTCATCGCTTGTGTACGGAAATCTTCCCCCGAATTCGCCCGCGGAATCAGCGCAATGCTTTTCCTGTCATACTGAATGGTTGCAGATACTGCGAGAAGACTCACTACGGGATCGAATGAAATCACGATCCGATCCCGTCCCCGAGCCCGAGCCCGCCGCCCGCTCTCCTCATCCCTCACCGACACAAACGCCGCCCGGGAAATGACGTCCATCGCACACCACTCCCCCACTCTGGTTCTGAATGGACCGATGCCCTGGAACGCCAGCACGACGGGCTTGCCGCAGAGCCTCGCGATCCGCGCGTGCCACCACCAGAGCAGACACGCGTACGCGGATTCGGTGTCCGTGAAGAGCGATCCCCCGCCGAAGACAACCGCATCGGATGCTCTGAGCGCGCGCATCGTCCTCCACCACGGCGTCATCATGAGTGACCGCAGCCCCAGCGGCAGTCGTGGAACCTCTGATGACGTCCTGGGAGAAGAAGAGAGGACGGTCCATTCAACATCCGGAAAGCGTGTCAGGAAATAGTCCTTGAGGGCTTCGTCGCCAAGATTGCCCGCGCCGTAGTTGCCGACGAGAAGGCAGCGCATACGAGAAGGGTACAGAAGCGACAGAAGAGACAGAAGAGACAGAGGGGGGAACTACAAAAATGATGCTTCGTTCCCTCTGTTCCCTTTGTTCCTTCTGTTCCCTATTTCGCTTCTGTGACCGCCTCCGCCTTCACTTCTTCTTTAACCACCACCGGTTCCTCCGCCACCGCCTGCCCAAACTCCTCCGACGTCGTAAACCGCTCGCTCATTCTCGCCGCTTTGCCTTTGCGGCCGCGGAGGAAGTTGAGACGCGCGCGGCGGACTTTGGCGACTTTCTTGACCTCGATTTTTTCGACCATCGGCGAATGCATCGGGAAGACTTTCTCGACGCCCACGCCCGAGACGATCCGCCGCACCGTGAACGAGGCATCGGTCGGGGTGTGCCCGCGGTGAATGCCGATGATCAGTCCTTCGAAGATCTGCGTCCGCTCTTTTTCGCCCTCCTTGACCCGCTCATGCACGCGCACGGTGTTGCCCGCCGCGACGTCGGGGACTTTGCGGAGGTACTTCTTGGCCTGTACGTGGAGCATTTGCGAGGTTATAGCCGCAATAGGGTAATGATGGTTTTCGCGTCTGTAAAGGGAGGGCACAAAGGCCGCAAAGGTGACAAAAGCAAACATTCCTTTGTCGCCTTTTCGGCCTTTTCGGCTTTTGCGGCCTCTACTTCCCCTGCGCCTCGGCAATCTTCTCCACAATGGTATTCAGGACCGTAATGTGTCGCGGGTCATTGAGAATCTCGAGGATGAAGCGGTCTTTGAGGCTCAGCCGGTAGAGGAAATCCGCCTCCGGGAAGATCGAGTACTTCACATGCTTCATCTGCGGATCCTGGAGCAGCAGCGCCTCGATGAGTTCCTTTTTGACCGTCCCGACGATGAGCAGGTCGACCTTGCTCTCGGTCCCCGCAAAGGATCCTGCGAGGACGATCAGTGCGATATTCGGCAGGTTCTTGAGGCTCGCAACAATCGGGCTTTCGGCCTGCACTTCCTTGCTGAAGAGATTGCGCAGATCCTGATAGAGCGGGAACTCGGTATCAACGCGGTAATACTTTTTGCGATTGCGGTGCCGCGCCTTCACCAGCCCGACGCGTCGCAGATTTTCGAGTTCGCGCCGGATGGAGTTAATCTGTTCTCCGAGTAGCCGTGTGAGCTCACGGATGAAATATTCACTGTCCGGATGGAGCAGGAACGTCGAGAGCAGCTTGACCCGCGTCTGCGACGAGAACAGTGCTTTGAGAGTGGATGACGACATGCTGATCACAAACAGTACTCATGAGTACATGGATAGCGCAAGAAAAGTATACGGCATGATGAATATATCTATTATTCATATTTTTTCGCTATAAATAGACAAAATTGACTGTTTTACTCAATTTTATTATTCTCTATTGAACACAAAATATACTCACTTAATTTTTGAATTGTGTCGCTGTAGCACTCGCGCGGACATCGTCAACGATCCCGGTGAAACCCGGGGCAGACGACAGAGTGTTTCTCCGCAAGCAGACGCCAGGACAGTGGATGGTCAAGAGGACGGAAAACTGGTATACTTCTTGGATTTATGTCTAACAAAAGTATCCTTCGGAGCGTCCTCTCTCTGCTTGGCATTGCTGTTTTAAGCGTAATTCTCCCCTACCCCGTTTTCGCACAGGCGCCGAGCTTGTCAGCATCGACCGTGTCCGGAGCAACACAGATCGCGGCAGTGCTCTTTTCGGTTCTGCAATTCCTCTCGTGGTTCTTGCTCTCCGTCCTCGAACTGCTCATGGATCCGCAGTTCATGTTCGGGATGAATATGCAGGGGAACGGCGAACTCAACATGAACCTCGTCAATATGCTGCGCGAAATCTGGCAGTTCACGCGCGATCTTGTGAACCTTGGTTTTGCACTGGCGCTGATCATCGGCGCCGTCATCATGATCGTCACTGCCGACGGAACGAAGATGAAGGAGCACTTGTTCAAGTTCGTCATCGGACTCGTCCTCGTGAACTTCTCGTGGTTCATCCCGCGCGTGATCTTCGATGCCTCCCAGGTCCTCACCTACACCATCTACCAGATCCCCTCCCTGCTCGGCGCCGACAACTGCGTGATGCCGGCACAACCGGGTGACCGAGAGCCGCGACAATGCGAAGTCGTGACGCAGTTTCGGTTCCTCAGCGAAGCCGACCGCATCGGCACGGTCGCGGAGCCCGACGGCAGCTTCCGCGGCACGGATGGCTCGACCGGCTGGCGTTGTCCGCTCCGGGGTCTCGTGTGCATCCAGAAAGTACCGATGAACCAGGCCGATGCGCAGGTGCGCCTGCCAACGAAGATCTTCCACGGCCTCGTCGTGAACCACGCACGGCTGCAGTGGCTCGGGCAGATTCAGCCGGCGGCATTCGAAGCACAGGAACGACCGGGGGAGCGGCTCACGACAACGTTCATGCGGCTCTCGGGAACGCTGGTCAAACTCGTCATCGTGCTGCTCATCCAGATCGCCATCGTCTTTCCGCTGCTCGCCATGGCGGCGGCGTTCTTCATCCGGATCCCCGTCATCTGGGTCTCTATCGCATTTATGCCGCTTGTGGCGCTGGGATTCGCGTTCCCCAAACTCCGCGAAGGCGAATACGGCGATCTCTTCTGGAAATGGCAGGAGCACTTTTTGCAGGCGGTCTTCCTTCCCGCCAAAGTCGCCGTGCCGTTCGTGATTGGCTTCATTATGCTCAATGCCGGCGCGCAATTGCAGCCGCCGGACAACCTCGGCAACATTCCAATTCTTCCGGTGTTCGTCGGTATCCGCGACATGTGGCAGTTCCTGTGGATGGGTATCGCGCTCTTCATCATCTGGAAGTACAGCTTCGACGCGCTCAAGAGCGACAGGGCGGGCTTCATGGGTCACTTCACGGAGAAGATCCAGGGCATCGGTTCCAGTCTGGGCAGTATCGCCGCTCAGTGGCCGCTGAGCATGCCGCTGATCCCCGTACCGGGCCGCAGGGACAAGGAAGGCAAACAGGAATTCATGTCGATCCAGCAGGGTCTCCGCGGCATCGACCCGCGGGCCATCCGCCAGGATCTGGAAGCGACCGGACGGCTCGACCGCGGCACATTCGCAAGAACTGCGCGCCTGCAGGGAGGGGCGCCGCGCAACGAGGCGGCGGTCAAACAGATCAACAGCAATACCACCAACGTCATCGCCACCATCAACACCACGCAATTCACGCGGGCGCTCAGAACCGGCGAGTCTGCCGCAAACGTCAATACGCAGCTCGATCAGGCATTTACGCAGCTGCGGGAGAACTTCACAACGCTCAATCCCATGACGGACAGCGAGATCGTCGGACAGCTTTTTGCAGCCGGAAGAATCGATCAGTCGCGGCACGATCTATTGCTGCAGTTGCTGCGGAACAATAACCGCATGGACCGCAGAGGTCCGACGCCGGCACCGACCCCAGCACCCGGAGGGACGACGCCCTGACGTACTTCTGATTCCCCTCTCCCATGCCCGGACTCGGACAATCACCGGATAAGCAGAACTTCCAGGAGGGAGCGAAAATGCGTGCGATTCGCAGCGAAACGCGCAACAAACTCGCAGGCATGCACAACGACTTCGAGGAGCAGCGGATGGAGAAGACGCTCCGGGAATGGATTGCCAGCGCGCAGGAGAAAATGGCCCAGCCCGAGCGCGGTCTCCCCGGCAAAATGGCAATTGCGATTGGAGCGATTAGTCAATTAGAACCGACGTTGCAGTTACGATGGACGAACCACCTGCATGGACTCCAGCGCGCTGCCCAGCACAAGTTTTTCGATCGTACGACCACCCCCCCCACGGAAAGTAC
>CAYJTW010000010.1:12037-21007 GCA_964373225.1 uncultured Candidatus Peribacteria bacterium | reverse complement strand
GCCGGTGCCACTCTCCTCGCCGCCTGCTCCACCGTCCGCTCTTCGTTATTCGTGATGATCGTCTCGATGAAGATCTCGACATTTTTCGTGGAACGAACGGGAACATCCGTACGATCTCGCAATGGAGGATGTGCCTGAACCGCACGTCGAAGACGTGCGCTGGGAGATTCGATCCACTGTTTCATCGATGCGAAGTACGCATCCCCTCTGTCTTGGGCACGCTCCGGGTGCGGCATCAACGCAATCACGTTGCCCTCCGGATTGCAGATGCCCGCGATCGCGAGCATGGATCCGTTCGGCGTGGTGATCGGATCGTCGCTGACGTTTCCCCCGCTGTCGCAGTACGAGAACGCGATCTGATCGTTCTCCTTCAGTTCACTCAGAAGATCCGAGTCCTTCGTCGTGAACCGTCCCTCTCCATGCGCAATCGGCATCTGCATGACGCCGTCCCAATTTGCCGTCGCGCAGCGGCCTTTTTTGCAGGAGCGCGTGATCCAGATCCATTCGCTGAGGAGCGGGAGCCCTTGCACACCTTCTGAGGTCTGGATGGCATTGCGCGCGAGGCACATTTGTAATCCCCGTGCATTCGGGATCAATCCGCTTTCCACCAGCACCTGTGCGCCGTTGCAGATGCCGATGACGACCTTTCCCGCCTGTGCCTCCGCTGCGATGAACTCCATCAGCGGATCGCGCGCGGCGACCATGCCGCTCCGTCCGCGGTCCTCATACGAAAATCCGCCGGGGATGAAGTAGCCATCAACATCATTGAGTATCGCACGATCATCATTCCACCGGAAAAATAGCGGCTCCATGCCGTTTCGCCGGATGACTCTCATGGACTCCACTTCGCCGTTATTTCCGGGAAAGGAGATGATGGCGATAACCGATTTTGCCATGCCGAAAGTGTACCAGAATAGTTTTTAGTTGATAGTTTGTAGTTTTTAGTTTTTGAAAGTTGCCACCATTTTATTCAACATTCGCATGACTTCATTAAGCAAGTCATCAACAGGTTTGTAGTTCAATTTCGCAGTGGCCGGCAAGCGTTTGGCGATTTCCACTTGAGTTTCAAGCTCTGCTCCGGATCCAAACGCGATATTGAGGAAGTGTCTGAAATCGGGACGCGTATTTCTCTTACTTCCCTCTGCGATATTCGAAGGAATGGATGTTGCACAATTGCGCATTTGTTTAACGAGTCCGAATCTTTCCGATGAAGGAAATTTTTCAGTCAACGCATATACGGCAACAACAAGATCCATTCCTTTCTGCCAGACAATAAGGTCTTTATAGTTCTGAGAACCCATAGCGAATCAGATTAATCCCGAGGAATTCCTCCCGCAACTAAAAACTACAAACTAAAAACTGCCAACTAGACCTTCATGACTTCCTCCTCTTTGCTCTTTGCCGTTTCCGCGATTCTGCCATTGAACTCATCCACTCCCTTCTGCAATTCCTCATTCATCGTTTCTTTCACATCTTCATCCTTCTCCGGTTTGATCGCATCGTGTGCCACCTGGCGGTGCTTGCGGAGGCTCACCCGGGCCTCTTCGGCTAATTGACTCACGATCTTCTGGAGATGCTTGCGCCGTTCTTCCGTCATTGAAGGAAGCGTGATGCGAATCACGACACCGTCATTGATCGGTGAGGCGCCGAGATCGGCCTGGGAAAGAGCCCTCTCGACCGCGCCGAGAATGGACCGGTCCCACGGCGCAACGATAATGCTGCGCTGATCCACGCTGATGCCACAGAGCGAGCGCAGATCCTGCTTCTGCCCGTACGCGTCGATCATGATGTGCTCCACGAGCGCCGCATTCGCCCTGCCGGTCTGCAGCTTGCTGAATTCGTTCTTCAGATGCGCGAGGACTTTGTCGGCGTCGGTGCGGAATGTAGCGAGTCGTGGATCTTGCATAGGAGAAGAGTGTACATCATCCGTGGACGATGGTTCCAATCTTTTCACCTCTGGCAGCCTTCAGCAGAGCACCCGTCTTGAAGAAGTTAAAGACGACGATCGGGAGGTTCTGATCCTGACAGAGGCTGAACGCCGCCTGGTCCATGACGTTGAGATGCTGTTCGATTGCGACCTGGAATGTGAGCGTGTCGTACTTTTTGGCACTGCGGAACTTCTTGGGATCTTTATCGTAGACGCCGTCCACATTGGTCGCTTTGAGCAGCACGTCGCAACCGAGTTCGAGCGCACGGAGGGCGGCGGCGGAATCGGTCGTAAAGTAGGGATTGCCCGTGCCGCCTGCGCAGATCACGACCCTGCCTTTCTCCAGATGATTGAGGGCTTTGCGCTTGATGAAGGGCTCCGCAAGCTCTGGCACGTCAATCGCGGAGAGGACGCGCGTGTTTGTGCCCCCCGACTCCAGCGCCGACTGCAGTGCCACGGAGTTCATGATCGTCGCCAGCATGCCCATCGCGTCACTGACCGTCCGCTCGATGCCGCTGTCTTTGGTATCGCGGTAGCGCCAGATGTTGCCTCCGCCCACGACCACCACGACCTCGGCGATCTCCGCCATGCTTTTGATCTGTTTGGCAACATGCGTCAGGGTCGGCTTGTCGATGCCGAAGGAATGTTTACCGGAGAAGACTTCGCCGGAGAGTTTGAGCATGATGCGGTTATAAGAAGGCATACGGAGGGCGGAGAGGGTTAAGAGGGCTGAGAGGAAGGAGGCGTTGGCGGTTTCTTCACTGTGAATGATTTCACGAATTCCACAATCTTCAACATGCCGTCAATGATCTGCTTCCAGGCATCGCGAATCGAGGTCTCCCCGCGCGAGAGCGGCCCGATGATGGGGATATCCTTGCGCTGCCCCTGTGCGGCATGGATGAACCCAAGGACCATCAGCGCGAGGACGCCGAGTTCGAGCAGCCGGCTGATGATCGGAACGAAGAGGACGACAATGGAAATGGCGAACAGCAGCATCGCCTGCTTGGCGTGGTACCGGACGAACGGGGAATTCCTGCGCAGGAAGAAGACGACCACCGACATGATCCACAGGTACGAAAACGCGGCGATATCCTTGTTCCTCTCAATGTCCTCTGTGTCGGAAACGGGAGCGGGTGCCGCGGGGGGCGGCGGAGGATTCTGGGGAAGAGTCGACTGCGGAAGATCCATCGCGGGCAGTGTACTCAACAATGTACAATGGTGGAAGCATGAAAGACGTGATTTTGGTGCTCACAAGGGGGTAAATCCATCCTCCTAATCGAGAATTATGAATGGTCTTTAACGCTTCTTGTCTCAGCGATGTAAAAGCCATACAATCTGCCCCTTTGCAGAATTCCTCTCCCGATCGTAGGCAATGAAACTAAAGCAGATCATAAACGTCAAAGGGTGGCATTATAGAAAGCTCCAAGTCGGATACGGCACGCGGGACAAGACTGTTCTCAAAAGAACTCTAAAAGGGAAAGTTTATTTCCTTGCCAAGACGTATGACAAAGACGTCGGTGAACTAAGATCCGAAGTTTGTGCTTCAAATATCGGTAGGCTCTTCGGCTTCACAGTCCAAAAATCATGGCTTTGCAGGATTCCAAATCACAAATCTGTTGGATTGAGGTATCCGATTGGAGTTCTGATACAACTCGACGTGCGTAGGCAAAAGTACACTCGTCGTGGCCAGTTCAGAGAAGACCTTGTCCATGGGGCCGATCTCATCTCTCTTGTTGATAAAAAATTTTCCGCCATGGAAAACAAGAAAGAAAAAAGGAAGGTATACACGCTTGATGTGACCATCAAAGCAATCAGGAGATATGTGAAAAAACATCCGAAATCTCATGATGTATGGGAGCAATTTTTTGAGCTTCTCGTTTTCGACGCACTCATTGGTGGAACGGACAGGCATTACTATAACTGGGGTATACTCGAAGATGCTGACAGTGGAAAATTTTTGCGGCTTGCACCCGCATTCGATAACGGAGTGAGCTTGTTGTGGAAGATGGATGAATATGGTCCACAATTTCAACGCGGTCTTCTTAACGAAATTTTTCCAAGGAGAGCCGAAGCGATGTTTAAGAAGCCCACTGGAGGAAAATTCACACTTTTCGAGGTTCTTGGCGAACTGTATCGGATCGATGAATATCGCGGTTCCGATATTGCTAAGAGGATATTGAACAGAATCTCACGTATAAAAGTCAGCAGAATTCGGTCTGTCATTCTGAATAATATCCCACAAGACGTGGATTTTCGCTCTGGTAAAAAAGAACTTGAGACGGTATGTTGTTATGTACAAATCAGGCTCGGAATTCTGAAGCAAATCCTTTCCAAACTGGCATGAATATGAAGTCTCCTCTACATTACAGGGTTATGTACCGAAACGGAGACCGGGTCGCCGTGGATATCGCAGATTTGTATAGGACCGAAGAGGGCAGGTTTGTATTCGAGTACGTACAAAACCCGAAGTACGAATTTCCTGGCTTCGATCAATCCAGGAGTCGGCATGAGAATAATTATCTCTGGGAACAGATATCCTTCAGGGTTCCAAACAACGTGAGAAATCAATATCCTTCAATGCCATCTGAGGAGCTTTTGAAGGAAACAGAAGGCAAGTTGGTCACGGACCATTTTGAATTTCAGTTGGTCAGCTGAGAAATTTATATGGTACCCCCGGTCCGTCTCCGCGCTTCGGCGCTACGCCGAGACCTCGGAGCGAGTCATTGAATTCTGGCACGTTTGGTGGAAGTTCAAATATTCTGGTACCCCCGGTAGGAATTGAACCTACGGCCAACGGGTTAGAAACCCGCTGCTCTATCCGCTGAGCTACGGGGGCACGGTTCTATTATAAGCTTTCTCATTCTAAACATCACTGAGAAGTACACCGCGTCATATCACAAGACTTGATCTTCCACTTTCTGCAGATTCTTTGTATCGCTCAATAAGCACTTCTCGATTTATCTCCATTTCAAAGTCCTCAGAGCCTCGCTGGTGTGTCGCTGTTTCCATATCGGATAGTGTACGCTTTTCGATGGCTTTTAGGAACGGATAGGGTAGAATCCGCAGTTGATCTTCCCCTTTCTCTCCATGTTCCTCTCCTCCCTCCTCTATCCCCTGATGCCCTGGGCAATGCTCGCGCTTCGCATCGCGCTCGCGGCGGTGTTCTTCGTGCATGGGCCACCCAAGATCCAGAACAGCCAGCAGATGGCCGGAGGGATGGGCATGAGTGCCGGGATGGTCTGGCTTGTGGGGCTCCTCGAGACGCTCGGTGCGGTGTCGGTGCTGCTCGGACTCTTCACGCAGATCGGCGCACTGGCGCTGGTTGTCGTCATGATCGGCGCGATCTACTGCAAGATCCAGAAGTGGCACGTGCCGTTCTCCAAGACGGGCACCATGGGCTGGGAGTTCGATCTGGTGATCCTGACCGCCGCGTTCGTCCTCGCGACGACCGGCGCGGGACCGCTCAGCGTCGACTGGCAGATCCTCGGAGGGTACTGATTCGATGGATGTCTTCACGCGATGCGGTCGCCGTGACACACTGATGCCATGTCGCCCGCCCAGCTTCTTCGCAAACGCGGTGTTCTGATCCTGCTCCTCGCGGCAGCCGCATTGCTGATCTACGGTCAGTCGCTGAAAAACGAATTCGTCATCTGGGACGACGATTCGCTCGTGTACCTGAATCCACTGACGCAGGAGATGACGCTCAAAAACGTCTGGGGCGCATTTTCGTCGTATGACCCCGAGCTCTACGTGCCGCTGACGATCGTCAGTTTCCAGATCGAACACGCGCTCGTCGGATTCAACCCATTCTTCTTCCATCTCGACAATCTGCTGCTGCATATCGTTGCAGCGGCGCTCGTGCTGATGCTTCTGGAGCGTCTTGGTCTGGAACGCAGAACCGCCTTCGTGGGGGCTCTTCTCTTTGCCATCCATCCGATCAATGCCGAAGCCGTCGCGTGGGTGAGCGCGCGGAAGGATGTGCTGGCTGCCGTTTTTTCACTGGCTGCCCTTCTCTTGTATCTTCATCCACTGTCTCGGG
The DNA here is from genome assembly GCA_964373225.1 of uncultured Candidatus Peribacteria bacterium. Lineage (GTDB taxonomy): Bacteria > Patescibacteriota > Gracilibacteria > Peribacterales > Peribacteraceae > JABFSS01. The sequence goes on along the minus strand of CAYJTW010000010.1, from coordinate 15,041 downwards.
CGCGGCATGGTTCGGCTCCGCTCACCACAGGTGCCGCGCCCCTACGTTGGGTGATGTTGCTCTTCTTCCTGATGGCGCTGCTCTCAAAGCCCGTCGCCATCGTTCTGCCCGCGGCATTCCTGCTCATTGATTGGCTCAAGGACGGAAATATGAAGAGAACATGCCGGTCGGACGTCCTGGTGGCTGGCGCTCTCAGCGTCATCTTTTTGATCATCGGACTCTACGGCAAACAGCAGAACATCGGCGCACTGTCCTTGATGCAGACTCTGCTCCTCGCGATCAAGAGCACGGTCTTCTCGCTGCAGACATTCTTCTGGCCGGCAGACCTCTCGTCCATTTATCTGCAGACGGACCCGATCAGTATCACATTGATGCAGTTCTGGGGACCGCTGGTCTTGCTGTTGATCATTGCGATTGTGGTATTGGTATTGTTGATGAAGAAGGGCGCGTCAAGCCGCGCCCCTACAATCTTCGGCGTGGGCTGGTACGTGTTATTCCTCCTGCCGTCATTCTCCAATTTTGTAAAAGACGACATCTATTATTTCTCCGACCGGTACATCTATCTGTCGCAGATCGGCATGATTTTTCTGTTGGGATACGGATGGGAGCGCCTGTTGATGAAGAAACGGCCGGCGATGAATGCCGTCATCGGCGTTTTCCTGATGGCCGTGTTTGGAACGCTCGCATGGTCCGCTCACGCCCAGAGCCTCCTCTGGCATGACAGTGAAACCCTCTACCACGATGCTCTCGGGAAAAATGACCGGAGCGTGGTGATGCACTATAACCTCGCGGTCCTCGAGCACCGGAGAGGCAATCGCTCCGAGGCGCTGGCACAGTATCAGAAGGCTCTTGCGATTGATCCCCGGTACGCCAAAGCGCTCAGCAATCTGGGCATTCTCTATAACGAGGAAGGCAAGACAGACAAAGCGCTTGAGCAGTTGCACCTGGCGATCCAAGCCGATTCTGATCTCCCGGACCCGCACAACACGATCGGCAGCATGCTGATGGACCTAGGAAACGTCGATGGCGCGATTGCCGAATTCCGCAACGCCATCGCCGTCCGGGAGACCTTCGCGCAGGCCCATATCAATTTGGGAGCGGCACTCGGCCGCAAAGAGCTCTACGAAGACGCTCTTCGCGAATACAAACGCGCCTTTGAACTGGCGCCGCAGCTACTGGACGGTCTCCCCGAGATCCGCAAGGCGTTGGACCTCACCCCCTAACCCCCTCTCCATGCTGCATGGAGGGGGGGAATTTCTTTTCGCGTTCATGAGGCGTATTGTTTTGGTAATGCGGCGCCTCACCAAAATTATCTGCACGCTGGGCCCGACTGCCAAAACGCCGCGGCAGATCGAGGCGCTCGCCCGCGGGGGGATGAATATCGCGCGCATCAATCTGGCGCATGGAACATGGGACGAGCACCGCAAATCCATCCGGCTCGTCCAGGCGCTCAATAAGAAGCTCGCCGCAAAGGGCAAATTGCCGTCGTGCATCGCCATTCTCCTGGATACAAAGGGAGCGGAAGTGCGGACCGGCATTGTTGATGTTCCTCTGAAGGTACGGAAAGGCGAACTGGTTGTCTTCTCCCCGCAACCGCGCCCGAACGAAAAAAAGAAGGTTGTCATCGTCAATCACAAAGCGTTTGCCAAAGATGCCCGCGATGCCGAGCAGATACTGCTCGATAACGGCAAAATGTCGTTTGAACTGATCTCGGTGAATACGGACGGCTCGGTGGTCGCACGCGCAAAGCAGGAAGGCATGATCGGTTCACGCAAACATCTCAATCTCCCCGGCGCGAACCTCGACATGCCCTCGATCACCAGGGAGGACTGGCGGAGCATCGCGAATGCCGCGGCAGAAGGAGTGGATTTCGTCGGTCTCTCGTTCATCCGCAAAGCATCGGAAGTCGGGGAAGTCCGCGCGTGGCTGGAGAAACGAAAGAAGTCCGTCGGTCTGATCGCGAAGATCGAAACGCGGCAGGGTGTGGCCAATCTCCTGGACATCATCGCCGTCTCCGACGCGATGATGGTGGCGCGCGGCGATCTGGGCGCCGAGATTCCCTTTGAGCAGCTCCCGGTCGTGCAGGACGTGATGGTGGCGGAGTCACGCAAGGCAGGCAAACCGGTGATCGTCGCGACGCATATGCTCGAGAGCATGGTCGAGAATCCGATCCCCACGCGCGCGGAGGTGACCGACATCGCCCACGCGGCGATGACCTCGACCGATATCACGATGCTCTCGGGGGAGACCGCCAGCGGCGCGCATCCGCTGCTCGCTCTCGACGCAATGGACCGCGTGCTGCGCGAGACCGAACATCATCTGAGTCAGTCGCGCCACATGCTTCAGGCCGAGATTCGCACGGAGCGCGACGCGCAGGCGCAGGCCGCCGTCACGCAGGCCATTTCATCGGAGGCCGCTGCCATCGCGGTGATGACCAGGACAGGCCAGACCGCCCGCGACATCGCGCGCTTCCGTCCGCATCTGCCCGTGATCGCCTTCACACCGGACGCGTCAGTCCAGCGCGCTCTCCAACTCTCCTTCGGGGTCTTCCCACTCGTGATTCGATTTCAGAAAGATCCGGAGGCCACAGTCGTCGCAGGAATTGCCCTTGCGCGCAAAGCGGGTCTCCTCAAAAGGGGTGACACCTTCGTGCTCGTCACGGATGCAAAAGCGCATGAGGAAAATGTGAGTACGATTCAGGTGAGGACAGTCGCGTAACTACTCCCGCACCACCGCCACCACCGGATCCTGCTGGGTGTAGCGCAGCTTCGCCGCCGGGATCATCGCCGCGATGGACGGATCGTTCTCCAGATTCTCGAGCGCCTGGGCTTCGGCGATCTGCATGTTGAGGACTTCCTGCTGGAGCAGCAGAATCGAGCGCTGGTTTTCGAGCTTGCGGAGGTTGTAGCCCTTCGTCGCGTTGGCGTTCTCGTGGAAGAGGATCAGGAGCGCAAGCCCCAGGATCAGCGTGCCGATGCAGACCATCAAAAGCGCCGTGCTCTGG
>CAYJTW010000010.1:0-11937 GCA_964373225.1 uncultured Candidatus Peribacteria bacterium | reverse complement strand
AGCTCTTGTGCGGAGGGAATCACCGCTTTGCGGGTGACAAGGTCCCACGCGGCAGCCTGGGAAACCCGGCCCGTGCGCTCATCGAGCTCGGGGGTACTGAGAGAACGGAATGCGTGCTTCACCAGCCGGTCTTCGAGCGAGTGGTAGCTGATGATGCCAACGCGCCCTCCCGGGTTGAGAAGCGTGGGAAGTGCATCGAGAAGAGATGCAACGGCGCCCAGTTCATCATTCACGGCAATCCTGAGCGCCTGAAAGACCTGTGGAAGAACTTTTGGCGCACGATAGGTGAAGATTTTCTCCACACATTTCACGACGTCATCCGTTTTCCATCCGGTCAGTGAACGAGTCTCGGAATGGAAATGGAGATGCAGGGCTTTCGCCAGCTGGTGACTGCGCTGGATCTCGCCAAACTCCCGGAGAACCTTCGTGATCTGTTCGACAGAAGACGAGAGCAGGAACTCCGCGGCGGACTCCCCGGACGAGCGGTCGTAGCGCATATCGAGCGGGGCATTGGTTCTACATGTGAATCCCCTCTCCGGATCATCCAGGTGCGGTGAGCTGAGTCCGAGATCCGCGAAGACGATATCGACGGGCTGCTTGAGGATGGTCGCGGCGTCGCGGAAGTTCATGCAACAAAGTTGAACGCGGTCGCCGTAGGATTCCAGACGCTTTCGCGCCTCACGCAGATTGAGCGAATCGGCATCGAGCCCGATCAGTGTTCCATCGGGAGCAGTGGCGTTGAGGAATGCCGCCGCATGTCCGCCGAGACCGAGCGTGCAGTCAAGTACCGTTTCTCCTGTCGTCGGGGCAAGGAATGTCATGACCTCTTCGGCGAGAACAGGCACGTGCATTCGCGCATCGTACGCCTGTATACAAAAAATATACAACAAAGCATTTTCTATTGACACTGAATCGCATAAATATGGCTAATTTAAGGCTTAAATCCATATATTGACTTATTTCTATATTTTACTAAAATAAAACCTTTGCTGCAGAGTACCTTCTCCCTCTTCGGCCTGTTTCTGCTCCTCGGGACCCCCCTGCCCGTACACGCCGCGGAAGCCTCCGCCAGAGCTCCATGGGAGCCGAACATAGGGGACGTTTTCATCGTCGATGTGCCGAACAACATGGGCTACCTCGTCCACGAGAACGGCGAGTCGCTCCCCTTTCCCGTCGCCACGGGCCGCAGAGAAGTCGTTCGCTACATCGGCAGGACGTACCGCGCGGATACGCCCATCCGCACCTGGACGGCCGAGCAGCGGCAGATCAAAGGCGACCGGCGCACCTTCGGCGTCAGCGGACGCTTCATTCGCCTCTTCCGCAGCGGCGAGAGCTCCCCGTACGGCATCCATTCCTACTACAAGGAAGAAGACTGGATGAAAGCCGACGGTCGCTACTTCTCCATGGGGTGCATCGTTGTCACGGAAGAGATGATGGATGTCATGGAAAAAACGTTCATCGTGAATGAAGAAAAGATGATCGTTATTACGACAAATGATGCAGAGGCCGCACTGCAGAAAATCACCGTAACCGCGGGAAGTCGCAACGAAGGTTGAAAAGCGCTGGCGGCGGCTCTGCAAACACATATACTTGCATCACCGCGGAGAGGTGCCTGAGTGGTCGAAAGGGCCGCACTGCTAATGCGGTATACGGGATTAAACCCGTATCGAGGGTTCAAATCCCTCCCTCTCCGCCATGTACCAGTCGCCCTGCGGGGCTCCGGTACATGGCAGGCCATTATCACTTCGAGAACGACGCGCGCGACTTGGTACGTGGCTCCGCCATCATCGTTCAACGTGTTGGGCGGCTTTTCGATATGCACACCACTCACACGCGGGGGCGGCTGCGGGAGGAAGGTCCCGGCAAAGACACGCATGCGCCTCGGTGAGGGCTTCGTCGACCCACCCGTCGTCCCCCGTGTATTGGATGATCTGCATGCGGAACTCCAGTTTTGCGCCGAAGTGTTCCTTGGCTCCATCACCGTTGACGTAGACGAAGTAGCCGAGATCGGAGACGGGCAGGGCATTCCCGCGCAGCAGCCATTGGTAGATCTCCATCTGCCGCTTGTACGCCTGCTTCCATGGGTCATCGAGACTGATTTCTTTTTGCGTGCTCGTCGCCTTGTAGTCGACGACGTGGAGCTGACCATCGGGAGATTGCCAGATATCGTCGACGGCCCCGAAGAAGAGGAAGTTCGTTTTTGTGTGAAGGACCTGCACGCCGTGAAAGTTCGTCCGCCAGTCATCGAGGTGCGGATGCTGGAACGGCACGGCATCGATGCCGAATTCCGTCATGAGTTCGTGCGGCTCCCCGCGCGCGCGGTGCAGGTCGAATTCGCGCTTCATCAGCGCGTCGACCGCGACGTTCAGCGTAAACGGCGGGCCCGGAGGCTGTCCGATACCGCACCGGCGGTCGAGGTGGAAGCAGCGCGGACATTGCAGGAAGAGCTCGAGCTTGGAGCGGCTGAGCTTGAACGGCTCCCCGGAGGAGGGATCGAAGAGATTGCGTTTGCGGATGCCGGGCGTGGGAGTTATTGACCGGGCCATGAGGACATCATACGCCGTTGCATTCACGCAGGCGCCGTAGCACCACGCAGGCGATCCCAGCGATTCTTGCATTCCAGCATCATCGCCTGTGCCTCGCGCTGATAATGGAGCATTTTCTGACGCTTGAGGTTCTGCGACCGGGCGACGGCCTCGCGCATGGCATCCACTCTGCGGATCACTTCCTGCTGGAAGGCAAGCGCCTGCGTCCACTGCGCCTCGGTGAGGAGTTCTTCGGGAAGCATTCGGCCCGGCAGTTCCGCGATCTCCTTGCGCATCGCCGCAAGCGATGAGAGAACGTTCTGGCGCATGTCGCCGGTGTCGTATTCTTCACCCGGAAGACTTCGCGCGAACGCGGCAATATCACGCATCATCGCAAGGATCTCCCGGTACGACTGACGGATGCCGGTCTCGTGGTACGGAATACCGTGGACGCGGCAGTGCTCGCGCACAAGCAGGCGAAGCTTGGGGAGGTTCTTGCGGGGCATCACCGGGAACAGGTGATGTTCGATCTGATAATTGAGTCCCCCGTACCAGAGATCGGTAAAGAATCCCGGCCGGATATTGCGCGCGGTCATCACCTGTTCACGGACGAAGTCGATCTTCTGGTCTTTCTGCAACATCTCCATGCCCTTGTGATTGGGGGCGAAGATCGAACCCACGTAGATTCCCCAGAGGATCTGATGGACGAGGATGAAGAGAACGGCATGCCACCACGGGAGCAGGAAAAAGAGGATGCCGAGGTACAGGGAGAAGTGGATCACGAACGAGAGCCAATCGAGCCACGACTCCCGCAGCGGGAGCCTCCTGATGTATTGCACACCGGTATTCCGGATGCTCCACGCTACGAAGGTGAGCAGCGGAAAGTAGAGCACCGCTTGATTGCGCATCACCAGACGGGCGATCCACCATTCTTTTCTCTCCAGAACCTGTTCGTTGGAGTAGGCGAGGAACGGCTGTTCGATATCCGGATCCATATCCTCACGATTGGGATGCGCATGGTGAGCATTGTGGACATCCAACCACGCCAGTGGGCTCATACCGACGCACATGGAACAGATGTAGAGGATGACCGTTCCGATGCGACCGATTTGGCGGTGTCCGGCGTCATGACCCAGGAGCATGGTTTGGGTAAAAGCGAAGGCCAGAAGAAGAGCACCGGGCAGATGCCACCAGATGCTCCCGGTGAACGCGAGGACAGCGATGCTGAGAACGAGGAGTGAGGAACACCACAGCACCTGCCACACGTAGTAGATCGGTTGCGGTTTGAGCAGCCCCGCATCCAAAACCCGCCTCCGGAGCTCAGCGAAACCGCTGCCCGGCTCCGCGCCCTCGCGGAGACTCAGTGAGAGAGTGGAAGAGAGTTCCATGCGGGGATCGCTATCAGTCTACGGGATCGAAGGAGGCGGTCAACCGCAGACGAACTAGACGATGACGCGCTTGATGTACTGGTTTCCCGCAAACGTCATCGCCAGATACTCCTGCGCGGTATCGGCGTACTCGGCATCACTGTGCAGATTCTTCTCCTCCCATAATCGCGTGCACTCCGTCACGTCCATCGCGCCATCGAAGCCGTTATCTTTATTCTGGACCTGTCCGTTCTTGACCAGCCGGAACGTCCAGTGAAGATGCGGCCCGGTCGCGTTGCCGGACTCCCCCGAGAGCGCGACGGGGTCTCCCTGCGCGATGCTCTGCCCGTTCGCCACCTTTGACTGAGAGAGATGCGCGAGGAGGCTGCGGCGCTTGCCATCATCAATCGTGACACTGCGCCCGTACCCCTGTGTGCCTTCGTCTTTGACGGTGATCGTGCCGTCATGTGGAGCGTAGACAGCCGTCCCCTCAGGCACACCGAAATCGATGCCGTTATGACCGGCCATGCCGAACGCCGCATAGTCCGCCGGATTCTGTCCGAAGCCCTGGGTGATCAGGGGGCGGCCGGGAAGGGGGGAGAAGATCATAAAAAAGGGAGTAGGTTGTAGGGGGTAGGTAGTAGGACAAGTTGCATCAACATACTCAAAGATTTTCATAATAATTCTACAACCTACAACCTACTCCCTACACCCTATTCGTTCCATTCTGTATGGAAATCACCAGGCTTGTCTGTCCTCTTATATCCATGCGCCCCAAAGAAGTCTCTCTGCGCCTGAATCAAATTCTGCGGCAGTCGCTCGCGGCGCAACGTGTCGTAGAACCAGAGCGATGCCGACATAGCAGGGACGGGAATGCCGGAGGAAACCGCGCATGCGATTATCTCGCGCCACTGGCTCTGACGCTTCCCTTCCATCCTCCTGAGAACTTTTTTTTTGGCCGCGACGTTCCCCGTTTGCGCGGGCTGGAGGATGGTCAAAAACCGCGACCGGATGATGCATCCGCCCCGCCAAATCCTCGCGATTTCCGATAGATCAAGATTCCAATGATTGTCACGGTGAGCGGAGTCGAACCGCGCCATCAGCTCAAATCCCTGCGCGTAGGTGCAGATGATCGAGAGCTCGAGCGCCGAGCGCACCATCGCGATCAGGGTTGCCGAAGAAATCTTCGGCAATTTCAGCAGTGACTCCGGAAGCTCCTTCATGCGACGAGCCCGGTGTTCAGTTTCCCCGGAGAGAATGCGCGCGTCGACCGCAGCGTTGATGGTGGGGATCGCGATGCCGAGGTCCATCGCCGTTTCCGTCGTCCATTTTCCGGTCCCCTTTTGTCCCGCGACATCCGCGATGAGATCAATCAGATACTTCTTCGTAGACGGATCTTTGACGGTGAAAATTTGCGCAGTGATTTCCATCAGGAACGATCCCAGATCGTCGCTGACGCTCCACTCGGCGAAGAGCTTCGCGAGATCCTCGTTCTTCATTTTCCCCACGGTCTTGAGAAGATCATAACTCTCGGCGATCAACTGCATGATGCCGTACTCGATGCCGTTATGGACCATCTTCACGAAGTGTCCTGCTCCGCCCGGCCCGATAAAAGTAACACATCGACCCGTTCCCGGTCCCGAGCCCGTCCCCGATGATGCCGCCATCTTGAGAAACAGAGGCATCAGCATCTTAATAGCCGCAGGATCCCCTCCCGGCATCATGCTGGGACCGAGGAGCGCGCCTTCTTCTCCGCCGCTGACGCCCATCCCGACAAAGTGGATGCCCATCTTCTTCAGCCGCGCTTCTCTCCGTTCCGTATCACGGAAGTGGCTGTTGCCTGCATCAATGAGGATGTCCCCCTTCGAGAGCATCGGCAGCAGTTCTTCCATCACGGCATCCACCGCATCGCCCGCTTTGACCATCAGCAGAATCGCTCTCGGCGGCGTCATCTCCGAAACAAATTGGCGAATACTCTCCGTGGACACGAACTCACCTTCCGCGCTGAAATGCTGCACGAATTCTTGCGTCTTCTCCGTTGTTCTATTGAACAACACGACGCGCGCTCCGTTGCGGGCGGCATTACGAGCCAAGTTTGCTCCCATGGTGCCTAGGCCGATGACGCCGAGTTGTTGCATGAAAAAAGTATAGCCCCAATCACCATCTCAACCCAAACCTTATACCTTCTTCACTTTTTCCCAATCTTCCAGGAATTTTTTCAAACCGACATCCGTCAACGGATGCATCGGGAGTTTTTTGAAGACGTCGTACGGAATGGTGCAGATGTGTGCGCCAAGCCGCGCGGCGTCGACGATGTGACGGGGATGACGCGTGGAGGCGACGAGGACTTCGCAATCGAAATCGTAGTTGTCCCAGACGTCCATGATCTCGGCGATCAAGCCCATGCCATCCTCGGACGCGTCATCGAGACGGCCGATAAAGGGGCTGATGATGTTGGCGCCGGCCTTCGCGGCGAGGATCGCCTGCGACACGGAGAAGACGAGCGTCGTGTTCGTCTTGATGCCCTTGGAACGGAAATACTTGAGCGCCTTGAGGCCCTCCACTGTCATCGGGACTTTGACGACGACGTGCTTGTGCCACGATGCATACTCCTCTCCCTGCTTGATCATGCCCTTGGCATCGGTCGCCGTAACCTGCGCGCTGACGCACGGCACGTGCTTGCACATGCCGAGCACCGTCACTTTGAAATCTTTGCCTTCTTTCGCAACGAGGCTCGGATTCGTCGTGACGCCATCGAGCACGCCCCATTCGGCGATTTCGGCGACAGAATCGACGTTGGCGGTGTCTAAGAACAGCTTCATGCTTGTATTCTACATGCCCTATGCGCCCCATACCACTCGTCTTTCTCGGATGCATGATCGTCTCGGCCTGCGCGATGCGTCAAACGACCTTGGACTCCTCGGACTCTTCGGAATCCTTTTCCTCGGCATCCTCGGTCACTTCGGTCCCGTCGGTTTCTTCGGTCCCCTCTCCCTCGCACACTGAAAAAACTCTGCCTGACGCCATCCCCCCCCTCCCCGTCCCCTTTTCGTCGCAGGCGCCCTTCGCCAACTGGGATGCATTGCACGAAGAGGCCTGCGAGGAAGCCGCGATGCTCATGGTCGTCCATTATTTGAACGGCACGGCGCTGACACCGCAGATCGCCGAAAACGAAATTCAAGACCTCGTCGCATGGGAGCATGACAACGGCTACGGGGATGACCTGACCGCTGCGCAGATGGCCGAGGTCGCCCAAAAGAAATTCGGACTGCGCGCCCGTGTCAGGACGGACGTCACCGTCGATTCGATCAAAGAGGAGCTCGCCGCAGGCAATCCCGTCGTGATCCCGGCAGCGGGACGCGATCTCGGGAATCCCTACTTCTCCGGTGATGGTCCCTGGTACCACGCGCTCGTCATCATCGGCTACAAACCCGGATGGCTCGGCGATTACTTCATCACGAATGATCCGGGCACAAAGCGCGGACAGCAGTACACCTACCGGACGGAAACCCTCATCAATGCCATCCATGACTGGACGGGGGTGAAGGAAGAAATTCGTACGGGAAAGAAAGCCATGGTAATCTTGGAGAAATGACGCGACCCGACCCCAAATCCCTGATCGGTAGAGATCCCAAAGAGGTCCCCATGTCCCTCCAACGCATCGCGGCCGCATCATCGCCGGGTGTACGTCACTGGATCGGACCGAAGGACGGCAAGAAACTTTCCAAAGATGATCTGGATGCGTACGACATCGCGCACAAGATCATGGCGCACCTGTGCATCCAGGCGCCGACCAAGCACAAGTCCGGGCATCCGGGCGGCCCCCTCTCCGCATTCACCTTCACCTACTTCGTCCACAAGAGGAGGAATCCGGAGATTGATCCCCCGTTCCGCATGAGCGCAGGCCACCTGAGCCTCCTCGCGTACGGTATGCAGTGGTTGATGCACCGCGGAGGCCGCGATCCACGGCTCGCATCGCCCAAGGCGATTATTGAGAGTTTCCGCAAACCGGACGGCCTGCCGGGCCACGTGGAAGCCGGGATTGGTGATATCCCCTTTGGCTTCGGCCCGCTGGGAAAAGGCGTCAGCAACGCGCTCGGCGTCGCGTTCGGTCTCACGTACCTCAGCTCGTTAACCGCCGATTTCAATCGGCGGGTGGGAACCGTCGACGTACTGATCGGTGATGGCGACTGCCAGGAAGGACAGGTGATGGAGGCCGTCCGCCTCGCGTCGCACCTGCGAACCGGGAACCTGATGATGCACGGGGACTTCAACGACATTCAGCTCTCGGGGATCCCGAGCCGCACCGTCGCCGCCGACTTCGCCGCCATCGTCGCGGCGGCCGGATGGACGGTCATTGAGGTGCAGAATGGCAATGACCCGGCGCAGGTTGTTGCGGCGTTGGATCTCGCGGATTCGTTGCGGGGTGAAAAACCCATATTCATTTGTTATTACACGACCATGGGCCACGGCGTGAAGATCATGGAAGAAGGATCGAACACCACTGCGGCCAATTATCACGGCTCACCGCTGAAGGATGACGTCGCCGCGGCGGCGCTGAAGGATCTCCCGTCGCTCGATCAACTGACGAAGAGCTACGAGAAATTCCGACCGAGCCCGAGCCCGGTCCCGGTCCCGAGCGCCCTCCCCTTCTCCCTCAAAAACCTCAAAGGCTACGCGCGATCAATCACATCTGAGAAAGGCGCCGCCCGCCAGGACTTCGGCGCCGTGCATCTCAAGAATCTGATGAAATCGGACTCCCGCATCGTCGTCCTCCACGGCGATCTCGCCGGTTCGGGAGGTTTTGACAAGGTAGCCGCCGATTTCAATCGGCTGGGGGAAATTCCTCGCGTGATCAACGTCGGCGTCGCCGAAGCGAATATGTACATGATGGCGGCCGGGATGCGCCAGGCAGGATTGCTCCCCGTGACCTACACGTTTGCGGCATTCGGGACCAACGAAGCGCGGGCGAACGCGCGGCTGATCGACGTCAACTGCGGCCACACCCACTGCGGGGTCCTCCACGACTGTACGCACGCGGGCCTGAGCGTGGGGGAGGATGGTGAGACGCATCAGGAGCGCAATTATCTGAACCTGCCATTCGATCACACGCAGGTCTGGATGCTCGCGGATTCCAACCAGGCGGCGGCGGCGGCCGAGCGCGCCATGGAAATCGTCGCCGAGGGATCGCAGAGCATCTACGCGTTCTTTCCCCGGTCCGGCCATGAGCAACTGAAGACGCCCTCCGGAGAAATCATCTACGGCAAAGACTATTCGTTCGACGGGAAGATCGACATCGTGCGCGGCGCGGGCGACATCACCGACGATGTGACGATCATCGCAACCGGTATCCCGGTGCATGATGCCATCGCGGCGGCGGATCAGTTGTCATCGGCGGGCAGGAATGCCCGCCCCCAGGAACCGGGAGCAGGCATTCTGCCTGCGGTGAATGTCAGGGTGCTCAACGTCTCCTGCATCCGCCCCCTCGACGCCTCCGCGATCATCCAGGCCGCTCTCGAAACCTCGCACCTGATCGTCGTCGAAGATCATCACAGCGAGGGGGGCCTCGCATCGCAGGTCGCCGATGTCATCGCCGACTTCCAGCTCCCCTGCTCTCTGCGACGCCTCGGTGTGAACCGCTACTTCCCATCCGGAACGGATAAAGACTTGAAGTTCCTCGCGGGACTGGACTGCGACAGCATCATCGACGCCGCGCTGGACGACGTGCGCGCCGAAGTCCGCAGTGGTGAAGACGCGTTTGTGACCGTCATTCACTCACTGCTCGAAAACGGAAAGAAGAGCCGGTTTGCCAAAACCGCTCAGCCTTTTATTGACCGATTGATCGGGGAAAAAGGTTATCTGGATGCATTACGGAAACAGTGGGAGAAGCGGACGATCTCCACGGACAAGTTCCCGACGAATGCGACACTCCTCCGGCGCTTGCAGGGAAACAACGGAGACCTGTAACATGCGAAGCCAATGAAGCACCTTCGTTGGATTTTGGCTGCGAGCATCGTGCTCAACATCGCAATCGTCGGTCTCATCGGTCCTAAAAGCCTTATTGGAGAGCTCACAAACAATCGAGACGATTTTCCCTTCCTCTCACCCCGAATTTTCGCGCAGAATCAACACGACTTAATCATCAACTTCACGGCTCTCCGCAGCGAACTGCGCAGCTTCGTATCTGCTAAGAAGAACTTACGGGCCGGAGTCTACTTCGAATACCTGCCCTCAGGCGTCTCCATCGGCGTGAACGAAAAAGAAGAATTCATTTCCGCGAGCCTACTCAAGACACCATTCATCATTGGAATTTTGAAGGCAATCGAGAATGGCGCTATCCGCATGGATGATGTGCTGACGCTTGAACAGAGTGATCTGGACCCGAATTTCGGACGGCTCTGGGAGCGCGGTGTCGGGTCAAAATTGACGGTGGAGGAAGCTATCCGCCTGGCCCTAACGCAATCGGATAACACGGCTACGCGCCTGCTGGATAGAATGATGCCCGAAGACATGGTGCGTCTTGTGTACAACGCTCTTGATGTGCCGATCTCCTTTGAGGACGAGAACCCCGTCGTGAGCGCCAAGAACCATTCATCGGTTTTTCGCTGCCTCTACCTTTCGTGCTTCCTGGATTTTGCCGACTCGCAGAAAATTCTCAGCCTGTTGACCCAATCGATTTTCACAAACGGCATCTCGGCCGGAGTGCCGGGCGGCGTTCCCCTCGCTCACAAAGTCGGCATCTACGACTCCCCCAACTCGGACATGCGCGTCCGGTCCGATTGCGGCATTGTGTACGTCCCCAAGAGACCCTACATCCTCTGCATTATGGGAGAATCGACAAAAGGTCAGGAGCAGTTGATTACCGATTTCGCCGCCGAAATCTCGAACCGGGTGTACCGTTTCGTCGCATCCCAATAGCATGGTGCATCTCAGTTGAGGAACTGCACAACCATTTGGCGCAGATGGACGTTCTGCGGCGGACTGGCGTTTGAACGGAATCGCAAAGAATTTTTTTTCATCGTATTCACGCGAATCGTCTCGAGGTTCTGGAGTCCGATCGTCTGGGCCTCGGTGCGAGTCGTGGAGAGGATTGCCAGCCCCTGCGCATCGATTTCTCCGAGAATTCCGTTTCTGCGTACCGTGAATGTGCAATCAACTGTCCAGCTGCGGTCACGAATATTGGAAACAAAAGAATTTTCGTGCGTGTCGCAGAGCGGGGTCGAGCCGAGGAGAATCTGCAGTGAGAGTGTCCCGGGAACAGCCCCCGTGCTGTACGTTCCCCGCGCCGTAATGCGGGCGGTCCGCCCGGCGGTCAGTGAACCGGCAGGCAAAACGTAATTTGGCGGAGTCCCCTTGGCGGAATCTCCGGCAATATCACGCACGGGCGTCTCGTTGAGTGACGGCGGCAACAGGGAATTCTGGACGAATACGGTCACAACGCCGTCGCCTGGTCCGGCAAAACCTGTCAGTGCTTTGCCGATCACCGGTCCTGGCCGGGTTGCGCGCATCGCCAGTCCCGGCTTGGACGATGACGTTAAATAATCTCCCGGAGCGATCGGCCCATTCTCTATGCTCACCAGTACGGGCACGCGCCCGGCAAGCGCGAGGAAGACGGGCATGCCGCCTTTTCCGTCCTGTAGATCATCGCCTCCAATCAACATCCCCGGCTTTGTGGAGATCACACCGAGCATTTTTTCGTCGTACGCCCTGGCGCTGCGGATCACGCCCGACGGGAGCAGCGGATCGACACTCACAACAGAACCGGGAATCAGATTGGGCACTCGCGTACGATAGACTTCGGCAATGTCGGAACCGACAGGCTTAAAAGCAATCACGGTGCTGCCCGAAAGCACCTGGGTGTTGGTAGCTGCCGCAATGTGCTGACCCCACCGGATGTATCCGCTTCCGGCAGTCGCACCGTTGAAGATCGTTCCATACACCTCAACGGTCGAAATGCTGGTCGTTTTCACCGCTGCAGTGGTAACGACGGCAAAGTTGCACACGGTGGCACCTGTACCCGTGATGCCGGTATCGATATCCACAGC
>CAYJTW010000009.1:13669-23193 GCA_964373225.1 uncultured Candidatus Peribacteria bacterium | reverse complement strand
TCCCGCGCACGGCCACGGTTTTTCGGTGAAGACCTTCCGCAACGATTCGCGCGTCTGGGGATCAACAACCACTGCTTCTGCTTCGGTCCGCAGAACCATAATCGGGGCTTCCTGTAGGGCTCTGGCGAATCCATCCAGGTAGACCTGGAGCACGCCGACAAAGCGCCCGTACTGGGTGAAGATCGGCCCGTACGGCGAGTGTCGCGTAAAGCCGTAGAAGCCTTCGGGACGATCGATGAAGTCGAAGTAGCGATCGACCCTGCAGCGGTCCATCACATCATCCAGCACGGCTGCCGCTTCCTGCCGGGGCTGCGCCCAGTGCTTCCACTGCACGATCGCACCGGAGAAATCCCGCTCGATCGTCAGGAAGAACCCCGCGAGGAGAATTGTCAGGATGCCGGGAAGGATCATCCGGACACAGGGGGCGATCCGTTGATCCCACGCACGCAAGCAGACCAGCGCGCACGCGGTATAGAACGGCACGGCAAAGACGAAATGATGACCATAGAAATCACCAGTGAGTCCAACCGCGAGCGTCGTCAGCCAGGAAGCAAGAAGCCAGCGTCCGAGAACCGAGAGCTTCGCCGTCCGCATCGACTCGCGCCGAAGGAGCAGCACCAATGATCCAATCCAGACCGGTCCGATGATGAACGGGAGGACGGGAGAGACTGACCACAGGTTCCAGAAGATGCGCGGGAGGTCGATGGTCCGCAGCCACAGCGGTTCCCCGACCGTGCCCCACGGATTGGACAGGTGAAACCCGAAGATGTGCGCGAGGTCGATGCTGATGTACGGCCACAGGTAGCCGAAGAGGAGCATGGCCTGCAGTCCGATGGCAGCAGTGATCAACACGACCGACAACAGACGTTGAACGGACCGTAGTGACGGCAATACGATCAGCGCCCCCGCGAGCGTGGAGAGGAAGAACGGCTCTTTGATGCCGACGGCGCACGCGAGCAGGAGGGACAGGATGATCGTGACCGTCCATGTAGAACGCGTACGTGATGCGATCAGGGCGACGAATGCCGAGGCGAAGAACGCGCCGAACGATTCGGGTAAAAGCGTGCCCGCCATCGCGGCGGCGTACAGCGCCAGCGCGCACCCGATGGTCCACGCCATCACTGCACGATTCCATGCGCGCGGCGGGAACGACCGTCCGTAGAGCACCGGCATCAACAGGCAGAACGGAAAGAGGAACAGGATCAATGCCTGCAACCAGACGAGCAACTGCGCGCCGTTGAACATCCACAGCGACGCCGCGCCGAGCAGGAACATCCCCGGCGGTTTGTTCTCGTAGAGATCGGCGTAGGGACGCAGCCCGTTCAAGATCCCGCGCGAGACGGTCAGGTAGATCGCGGTATCGGTGTGGTACGCGCCGGCGAGCTCGAAGCGGATCCGGAGGAGCAAGATCGCCGTGCCGGCGAGAGCCGCAAGAGTGAGGAAAATCGTGCCGGGGCTTGGGAATTTGCGCACAGATCGGACTATACAGCAGTAATTCCTATACATACTATCTGACATACTATTATACATAAAATATACTATCGTCATGGATTCCATCGGCAACGTGCTCCGTGAACTACCCGACAATCACCATCTGCCGCGCATTGCTCTTCCCCACGATCAGGCATCACATGGCGAAGAGTGAACCTGCGCCGTACTACGATGATGAGCATATGGAAGCCAAAAACTTCCTTAATCTCGCCTTAAGGCCGCATCCGTAGACTTGCCCGTGCACGACAGAGAGAGAAAGAGAGAGACGGAAAAAGGCCGCCGGGGAAGGCGGCTTTTTTTTCGAGGGCGCCACATGCATGATCATCAGCGACGACGCCAAGACTGAGCTCAATGCGCATCCGTATACAGCCCCTGCAGAATCCGCTCGCGTGCCTCGTCGGCGTTCCGGGGCTCCGTCGGTGACGGTGCAGCGTCACGGTCGTCGCTACCGGAGAGGATGTTCGCGAGGCCCGCCACCGGTCGCCATGCAACGCTCCCGCCGGGGTTCACCGTGCCGCTGAAGAGCCCGCGCCCACACGTGCACGCGTAGACGGTCTTGAAGGACGCATCCGCTCCCAGACAGTACGCGTAGTTGTGCATATCCCCTGGAATCATGCCCGAAGTTTGCTTCACCCACGTTGCACCGTCGTCATTCGTCATGAACACATTTTCGCCGTGGTGGCCGATGAGCATGCGCCGGTGATCTTTCGGGTCAATGAGCATTTGCTCAAAGTTCGGCATGTGCCCGAGATTGTAGAGCGCTCCTACGAAGTTTCCCTGTTCATCCGGACCGTAATCGCGGTAGCCGGCGATGATGTCCTTCCACGTTGCGCCTCCGTCCGTGCTCTTGAAGAGACCGCCGAACTTGCCCGACAGCTGTTCCTCCGTAGAAAGCTGTCCGAAGAAGAGGTTCGACCCCGCCAGGAGAACGTTCGGATCGCTGGACGACATCGCCATACGGTACGTGTACTTCAGGCGGTCATCCTTGATCTTGCTGAAGGTTTCTCCCCCATCCTTACTCTTGTACACACCGCCACCGAGGAAACCGGCGTACACGATCTTCGGGTCCCTGGGGTTGAACAGAATCGCGTAGGATGCGAGATCTGGCAGTGCAAGCTTCTTCCACGTGCGTCCGCTGTCGCGTGACGAATACACCCCGTATCCCTCTGGTGTTTCTGCGCGCTCTTTTCCAAGCCCCAGGAGGACGTGGGCTGGGTTACCGGGGTCGACCGTGATGACTTTGGCAACTGCACCCTGTGGGCCGACGTGCTTGCGCTGTGACCACGAGGAATCTTTTCCTTTGACGGTCACCTCGTAGAACGTTTCCATGCCGTCCACACCGAAAACAGAAGCGTAGATTTTTGAAAAATCCTGCGGAGCAACCGTCATGCCCATCACGAACTTGTCGGGGCCGAGGACGGTGAAGGATTGGCCGCCATTCTCGGAGGAATAGATGCCTGGCCGATCCCAGCTACTGACATAGAACCGCTTGCCGTTCCCGGGATCCACAAACACTTCCCGCGTTGCACTCGCGATCAGACCGACACTCACATCTTTGAAGTGCTTGCCGCCATCCTGGGAACGATAGATGCCAAACCCCATCGCTCCGGCAAAGAGTGTATCGTTCGCTGTGAACGTTATCTCGGTGACTGCTGCCGGGAGTTCTGCGCCTTTGTTCAGCAACGTCCAGCCCTTCACACCCCTCTTCCACATTTCACCCGTCATGTTCCCGGCCCAGAGTGCGCCATTACTGAACGTCAGGCTCGTGACGAGGTCCGGCCCTCCGAGGGGCTTCCAGCGTGATGCGGCCTCATCGAGCACGTACGCCTTCCCGCCCTCCCGGACGTTGTACCGCAGGAGACTGGTGAAGAGGTAGAGATTCTTCTCATCGGGATCAGCGACCAGTTGTCCCGTTTGCATCCGGTCGAGGCCGGTGGAAAGGGCGGTCCAACTCTTTCCCCGGTCGTCCGAGCGGAACACTCCCTCACTTTCCGTTGCCAGATACATGCGATTGCGGAAGAACACGAGGTGATTGATCGCCATCGGCTTGCCGAAGGAATGCACCATCGTCCAGGTCTTGCCTTGATCGGGACTCATGACAATGGAGGCTTCCTCGCGATAATCCTTGCCCGCCATATAGATCTTCCGGTGATCCTTCGGGTCGATGGCGATCGATTTGGAGCTGTAATTATCGACCTTCATCTGCGGCAGGAATCCGTCGCAGAGGCCTTTCCAACTGTTCCCGCCGTCCGTGCTCTTCGCAAGGCACGCGATCAGCTGTGCGGCGTAGACGATCTTCGGATCATCCGGGTCGGCGATGAAATCAGGGGCACGATTCTCGGGCAGTCCGTGCCAGATGCCGATCTGCTGCCAGATATTCCCTGTGAATTTGTAGATGCCGCCCGAGTAGAGCGATGCCCAGACTTCGCCATTGATCGTCTTCATCCTGTTCACGACTCCGCCAAGAGGACCGGCTGTCTGCTGCCAATCGACACGGGGCTCTGCAGTCGTCACAACAGAGCCACCCACGGATGTCAGAAGAAGACCACCCCCCACGACAACGCCCGCCACTGCAAGGAGTAGACCGATACCGGAGAGAGATCTGGCCCCCTCTTTCATCTTCATGTCGAACATGGCTCTTTAGGGTAGAACATGCTTCATGAAAAGCAAAAAGAGTTTGTACCTTGGGAGGAGTGCTGATATAACTTTTTCCATGAGAATTGTGAGTGCCCTGATCATTGGAGCATTTTTTGCGCTCCTCCCCCTCCCGATCCTGCTTCAGGCAGAAGCAGCTGAATGCACACAGCCTGCGTACACCTGCCTCCAAACCTGTGCTGGACTGCCGACTCTTGACCAGTACGAAGCTTGTTCCACGTCCTGCAACGCCCGGTACCAAGCTGCCATGGCGCAGTATAACCAATGCGTACAGGGGCCGTCAGAGCCGCAGTCGCCACCACCATCACCCCCTCCCCATTCTTCCTCCTCCTCAAGTTCGAAGTCAACGCACACTCCTACGCCGAAAACCAAAATCTACAAATTCGGCGACCTCAAGGAAGGTGATAGGGTCACTACGGGCAAAGGTGAACGCGCGATAATCTCCGTAGATTCTCAAGGATCGCACGTTACCCTGGAGCCGAACTCCGCTTTCATGTTCGTGAAGCCGGATGACTATCAAACATTGAAAGGAAAATTTACATTTTTCTTCAAAAAACTTTTGTATGGGAGAGATACCATCAGGGTGCGTTCGGGAACGGCAATCGCTGGAGTACGCGGGACGAAATTTCTCACATCCGTCACAAAAACCAAAACAGTGGTCCAAGTGCTCGATGGAGTCGTGCGTGTGTCGAATCTTCAAGGCACAAAATCCGTTGAGGTTTCTGCGGGGTACCAGACGACTGTCACCAAAACAAAATTACAAACACCGAAACCGTTTACAGAGCAACAACTGATCATTCCGCAGTAAATATACAGTAATTTTGGCTTATAGAAGACGTTTACTTCTAAACGCAAACCCCGATGAGCTCTTGAGGTATTTTTCAAAGGCACGGGCTTTTTCTTCACTCTTGAACGCCGAATAGAATTCTATTGAATCAGCGGGGATTCTCTCCGTTGTTCTACAAGCTTCACCTCGCAGGTGTCGCCCGAGTCGGTCGTCAATATTGGCTGTATAGCCAACATAGAACTGACCATTTTTGAGTCGAAGGATGTACACGTAATGCATAGCGGATTATCGTACATCAAACAGCCCCACTTCGCTGTGGGAGTTGTAGATTCTCTTTCGCTCGCCAGGCCACTTCGCCTACGGGCTACGCGGCCTTGGTAAACCACTCGCCTTCGGGCTTCGTGGTTTACCACGCGGAGCGAAGCGGACTGAGGTGCAACGAGCCCCACTACGCTCTGCGGAGCTACGCGGGGCACACTTCGCAGTGGGAGTAAGTGGCTTGCCACGCGTAGCTCTTTTTCACCGAAGTGAAAAAGAGCGAAGTGTGGTGGAGATGCCGGGAATTGAACCCGGGTCCAACGTGTAGCGCATGTGCCTGTACGGTCATGAAGCTCTCGTTCTCGCATCCCGTCAGAGAGCAGCAGAGAGAGGGAGCGAGTGATGACGTCTGGAGTCGATCACGTCACGACGTCCGATGACGGAAAGCCCTGCTGATAACGCCGGATTCTCCGTAGCAGGAGTCTGGAGAGCGGCGTGTTCGCGCAAAGGCGAACTTACGCGAGCGTGGCGTACGCGAACTGAGGAACTACAGCGCTTTTTGCAAAGCGAGCAGCCCGGTTCACAGCGCCAGCAACGCGATCTGACAAATTGGCAGATATAGGTTGTACAGTTGGGTAACGGGAAACAGTACGATCCCGGATCGAGGCAAACACACACCAGATTCACGCTGTCGAAACCTGTCATCCCCAGAGTGATAATGATTGCAGCTTGGGAAGAAGAATGACTTCCTCCTCCCGCCCCGCGTAGTCCGCCGAGGCGGACGAAGTGGGGTCATCCCCATACATAGAACAGAGTACGCTGCCTGCCCCTCCGAAGCTGCGAAGCAGCGAAGGGGGGTCGAAACCTTACATCCCCACGTGGTGTGATAGAACAGACCAACAGGATACCAGAATCGCAGTCTCCGGACCAGTATTTCCTCTACTATGAGCCATATCCTATGCGCCGCAAGCAACTCCCCGCCGCAGAGCAATCCTTCGTCGACCGCATACGACTGATCGAAGAGCGTCTGTTCCAGGGTCAATTGGAGGAAGGCGATCCCGCCCGCATCAAGAGCCACGGGAAATACTCTTGGCTCTACCGGCCCAGCCACCACGCGGCGGCGGGTCTACTCACACAAGAAGATGTGACGCTGCTATCGACTCCCGGAAAGCGTCTCTTGAGCATCGGCGCACATCCGGCATTCTTCGAGCGGGTGCTGACGGAGCTCGGCGTTCCCGTTGAGAATATGCTCCTCGCCGACAAAGATCCCGCTCTCGTGAAATCTGCGGGTTCTCTGGAGTCCGTGATCTTCGATATGACCGGTGCCTGGCCGTCGATCGGAGATTTCGATCGCATTATTTTTCCTGAGAGTTTATGCATCGCGATCAGCGATACCATGAAGAAAAGAGATGTTCCCACTGGAGGACCTCATGCAACGGATGCATTCGAAGCGCAACTGCTCACCGATATTGTTCGCAATGCACTGAAAAGACTCCGCGCAGGAGGAATCATCCGTGCAAACGGCCCCATGAGCCATCCAAACGTCGTCAAAGCCACGAGCGCGACGCTTCGAAAGGAAGGATATGAGCTCGCTGTGAAGTATCAGCGGTTTTTGCTGTCGATCCGTCTCAGCACGGCAACGTGAATGTCACCGTCGTCCCCCCGCCTTCCGTGCTCTTGATCCAGATATCACCGCCCGCGCCTACACGCCCTACGTGACGGTTTCATCATTCGCTCCGGCCCAAATCGTCGGAGGGTACGCTCGAGGGGATGTGTCGTGATTGAGAAAGGCATCCATCAACTGCGCAGGATCGCCCTCCAAAGGAATTTCGATGGTCACGTCTCGCGTTCGAAACTTCCTGCCATCCGTATGCCGATCCATCGGAAAAAACGTAATCTTCCCGTCAAGGTGATGCTGTTTCCGAAGACATATAAAATACATCATCATGTACATTCCTCGCCCGTTTTGCTCTTCCATATTTTTTGGAAGAAGGAAATTCGGAACGACGCGTGGATCAAATCCTTTTCCTTCATCGTGCACGCGCAAGATAAAACGGGGCCGGGGATCAGCTTCCACGAGATTCCTCGCCAACACGCCGTACTGTACGGTCGCTTTTCTGTATCGTTCCGGCAAATATGGCTTTCCATCGGGTCTTCGATCCCGAATGCCATTGGTGATTGCTTCGCCTGATGCAGTGGTGAATCCGAAATACTGCTCCCAACTGACTGGTCGCACCGACGACAATGACGCAACGACATCTTCACCGACAATCTTCATATTTTTGTTGTCGATCTTCTCAGTGCACAGACACGCTTGCACACTGCAAACGAGACTATGCAGCTGCTGTGCCTGATCCCACGTCGCCAGGGTGATGCGATTTCGACAATCCTCCTTCTCGAGTAACAAGTCCGGCTCTTGATTGAGTACGGTTGAAGCCGCTTGTTCTTCAACTGGCAACATGCGCGAATTGTACACCGCAAACCACAAAAGTCAAAATACAATGAAATATGCATTTTAGCAACTACCAGCAGTTTCTTCTTCAACGAGCGCGAAATGTCAGCGATTGGTAGACTCCATCCGCATGACCCCACAGAGCACCGACGACATCCGCCAGGCCTACCTCGACTTCTTCCGGTCGAAGAACCATGCCGTGATCCCGAGCGCGTCGCTGCTTCCAGAAAATGATCCGACAACGCTCTTCACCGGTTCGGGCATGCAGCCGATGCTCCCCTACCTGCTCGGCGAATCGCATCCGTTGGGAAAAAGAATCGCCGACAGTCAGAAATGTTTCCGGTCCGTGGATATCGAAGAAGTCGGCGACAATCGACATACGACCTTCTTCGAAATGCTCGGAAACTGGAGTCTGGGAGATTACTTCAAAGAGAAGCAGATTCCCTGGATGTTTGAATTTCTCACGAAAGAATTGGGATTGGATTCTTCGCGACTGTACGTGACGATCTTCCGCGGCAAAGACAAGATTCCCCGCGATGACGAGTCGGTCAAATATTGGAAGGAGCAATTTTCGACCGTCGGCATCGACGCGCGCGCGGTGGATGACGCCGAAGAACGCGGGATGCAGGACGGGCGTATCTTCTACTACAGTGAGAAGAAGAACTGGTGGAGCCGGGCGGGAGAACCCGAGAAAATGCCGATCGGTGAGCCCGGCGGGCCGGACTCCGAGATGTTCTGGGATTTCGGCGCGCACCGTGGCCTGCATGAGAAGTCGCAGTGGAAGGACCGGCCCTGCCATGTGAACTGCGACTGCGGGCGGTTCCTGGAGATCGGCAATAACGTCTTCATGGAGTACCTCAAGACTCCGCACGGATTCGAGCGTCTCAAACAACAAAATGTCGACTTCGGCGGAGGGCTGGAGCGGATCGCCGCCGCACTGAATGATGATCCGGACGTGTTCAAGATCGATCTGTTCGAGGACATGCGTGAAGAACTTGAAGATTGGACAGGAAAAACGTATGGGGCTAATCCCGATGAAACTCGCGCGTTTCGAATCATCCTTGATCATCTGCGTGCAGCAACGTTTTTGATTGCTGATGGAGCCCCTCCTAGTAATAAGGATCAAGGTTATTTCACGCGACGCATGATAAGACGATCAATTCGCTTTGCGGCAAAGCTAGGTCTTACAAAGAATTTCTGTGCCTTCATGGCTGGCGAAGTGATCAACACGTATGCAAATAGCGATACTTGGTTCAGTGGGCAAACAGAATGGATTAGGGAAACGTTCGATATTGAGGAACAGCAATTTAGAAAAACATTGCAGAAAGGCGAGAAAGAACTTACCGACTACTTGAGCGGCAACGAGAGTATTGACGGCGCGAAGGCGTTCTACTTCTTCGAGACGTATGGCTTCCCGCGCGAATTGACGGAAGAACTCCTTGCTGAACAGAGAAAAACACTCACGGACCCGGCATCATTCGATGACGCGAAACAGAAGCATCAGAAAGAAAGCCGCGCGGGAGCAGCGCAGAAGTTCGCCGGCGGCCTCGCCGATCATTCGGCGGAGACGACCAAGCTCCACACGGCGACGCACCTCCTGAATGCGGCACTCAGGAAAGTTCTCGGCGAGCACGTGCAGCAAAAAGGCAGCAACATCACGACCGAGCGCCTGCGGTTTGACTTCACGCACGGGGAGAAGATGACGCCGGAGCAGATCAAGAACGTGGAAGACCTGGTGAACGATGCGATCAAGGCTGATCTCCCCATCGCCTATCACCTGACGACCGTTGATGGCGCGAAGAATGAGGGCGCGATTGGCGTCTTCGATGACAAATATGCTGCGGAAGTGAAGGTCTACGTGGTGGGCCCTTCGACAAGCTC